>CAMFHW010000185.1 GCA_945952175.1 uncultured Phenylobacterium sp.
GGCCGGTGAAGGACCATTCGACCTTCTTGGGCTCTTCCTCGGTGGTGGCGGCCGTCGCATGGCCGGCCACGAGAGCGAGACCCAGCGCCGCGAGAGCGAAACCTTTGCGCAGCATCGAGGCTCAACCCCTCTTTTCAGGCGAAGCCGCGGCGCCGGCCGGCGCGTTGGCGGGATGGGACAGAACGGGCGAGCTGATCGATTCCGGCTGCGGCAGCGGGGTCTCGGTGAGGCCCAGGACCGGCAGGATGACCAGGAAGTAGGCGAAGTAGTAGAGCGCCGCGATGCGGGACAGCCACACCATCGAGTTCAGGTCGGCGTCGCCGAGCTGGAAGGTGTTCAGGCCCGGGATCACGTGGGCGTCCGGCAGGTTGCCGCCGCAGATGCCGAGGATAAGGCAGGTCACCACGAAGATGACGAAGTACAGCTTGGCCGCCGGACGATAGCGCATGGAGCGCACCTTCGAGGTGTCCAGCCACGGCAGGAGGAAGAGCATGGCGATGGCGCCGCCCATCGCCAGCACGCCCATCAGCTTGTTCGGGACGGCGCGCAGGATCGCGTAGAACGGCAGGAAGTACCATTCGGGCACGATGTGCGCGGGCGTCACCAGCGGGTTGGCCTTGACGTAATTGACGGCGTCACCGAGCGCGTTCGGGTTAAAGAACACGAAGGCCGCGTACATGATCAGGAAGACCGAAATCGCGAAGCCGTCCTTCACCGTGTAGTACGGGTGGAAGGGAACGGTGTCCTCCTTGGACTTCACGTTCACGCCGGTCGGGTTGTTGTTGCCCGGCACGTGCAGCGCCCAGATGTGCAGACCCACGACGCCCGCGATCATGAAGGGCAGCAGGTAGTGCAGCGAGAAGAAGCGGTTCAGCGTCGGGTCGTCCACCGCGAAGCCGCCCCACAGCCAGGTGGTGATCTTCGGGCCGATGACCGGCAGGGCGCCGAACAGGTTGGTGATCACGACGGCGCCGTGGAAGCTCATCTGGCCCCAGGGCAGCACATAGCCCATGAAGGCCGTGGCCATCATCAGGAGGTAGATCACGCAGCCCAGCAGCCACAGGACCTCGCGCGGCGCTTTGTAGGAGCCGTAATAGAGGCCGCGGAACATGTGGATGTAGACCGCCAGGAAGAACATGGACGCGCCGTTGGCGTGCATGTAGCGGATCAGCCAGCCGTAGTTCACGTCGCGCATGATGCGCTCGACGGAGTCGAAGGCGTGGTCGACGTGCGGCACGTAGTGCATGGCCAGCACGATGCCGGTCACGATCTGGACGCCCAGCATGACCGCCAGGATGCCGCCGAAGGTCCACCAGTAGTTCAGGTTCTTCGGGGTCGGGAAATCGATCATGCTGTCGTACGCCAGGCGCACGACGGGAAGGCGGGTGTCGAGCCAGCGCTCGAAGCCGGTCTTCGGCTCGTAGTTGGAATGTCCGCTCATGATCAGCCCACCTTGACCTTGGTGTCGGACAGGAAGGCGTAGTCCGGCACCTCGAGGTTCTTCGGCGCCGGACCCTTACGGATGCGGCCCGACGTGTCGTAGACCGAGCCGTGGCAGGGGCAGAACCAGCCGCCATATTCGCCGCCGCCGAAGGTCGGCACGCAGCCCAGGTGCGTGCAGGTGCCGATCAGCACCAGCCATTCGGCCTTGCCGGGCTTGTGGCGCTGTTCGTCGGTCTGCTTGTCGCGCAGGTCGGCGGTGTCGCCCTTGATCGCCTCGGCGATTTCCTTGCCGGTGCGGTGACGGATGAACAGCGGCTTGCCGCGCCACTTGATCGTCACCTGCTGGCCGAGTTCGACCTTGCCCAGGTCGAACTCGATGGAGGCGAGCGCCAGGGTGTCGCCGGCCGGGTTCATCTGGTCGATGAACGGCCAGGCGAGACCGCCCACCGCGCCCACCGCGCCAACGGCCGCGGCGATATGAATGAAGTCGCGCCGGTTGGGGTCCTGCCCCCCGGCATGATGTTCGGGATTTGCGCCCACGACGGTGTCGGCCACCTTAAAGCTACCCTTCCTTTGGGGCTTAGGCTCGTGCCGCCGCCCGTCTTCGACCCGGCCCTGACGCCCGGAACGGCCGTCTGGTAAGGGTCCTTCGGAACTCGACGCTGGAGCAGGTCGGATTCGATGTGAGCCTTGGCGTCGCGCCCTGCGACCCCATCTCAATCGATTCGTCCTTGCCCCCGCCAATCCCGTGGCTGGACCGCTTAGAATGCTGCTCGCGCTTTTTCAACCGGACATTCCGCAAAACCTTGGCGCGGCCCTTCGTCTCGGCGCCTGTCTGGGCGTCGGCGTGCACGTCATAGAACCCTGCGGCTTCCCCCTCTCGGACAAGGCGATCCGCCGCGCGGCCATGGATTACGGGGATCCTGCGGAGGTCACGCGACATGCCGGCTGGGCCGATTTCGCCGCCGCCGGCCTCGGGCGCATCGTGCTGTTCACGACCAAGGGCGCGACACCGCTGCACGATTTCGCCTTTTCGCAGAACGACGTGCTTCTGTTCGGCCGCGAGAGCGCCGGCGTGCCGGACGAGGTGCACGAGGCCGCGGACGCGCGGGTGATCATCCCGCTCAGTCCCGGACGCCGCTCGTTCAACGTCACGGTTTCCGCCGCGATCGGGCTTTCGGAGGCCCTGCGCCAGACCGGACTGTTCCCCAGCGCCTGAGACCGTGGACATCTTGTCCAGCTTCCCCTTCGCCCGCGAGGCCTTTAAGTCGGCGCCATGAGCAGCCTGTCCCCCGAGATCGAAGCGCGGCGCGATCGCGCCAAGGCCTGGTTCGAAAGCCTGCAGACGCGGATCTGCGCAGAGCTCGAGCGCCTGGAGGACGAGGCGCCCGCCGAACTCTATCCCGGCGAGGCGGGCCGCTTCGAGATGCGCCCCTGGACCCGTGAGACCGGCGTCGGCGGCGGCATCGGCGGCCACCTGCGGGGGCGCTTCATCGAGAAGGCGGGCGTCCACACCTCCGCGGCCCTCGCCCGATTCTCTCCCGAGATGGCGGCGACCATGCCCGGCGCCGACAAGGACCCGACCTATGTCTCGGCCAGCATCAGTCTGATCGTCCATCCGCGCTCGCCGCGCGTGCCGACCGTGCACATGAACACGCGCTTCCTGTCGACGGCCGAGAGCTGGTTCGGCGGTGGCGCCGACCTGACCCCCATGGTCGACGAGCAGCGCAGCCAGGAGGCGGACGACGCCGTCCTGTTCCACGCCGCGATGAAGGCGGCCTGTGACCCTTACGATCCGGAGTGGCACCCCAAGTACAAGGCCTGGTGCGACGAGTACTTCTACCTGCCCCACCGCGGCGAGACGCGCGGCGTGGGCGGCATCTTCTACGACCGGCACAACAGCGGCGACTTCGAGAAGGACTTCGCCTTCACCCGCGCCGTTGGCAAGGCCTTCCTGGACGTCTATCCGAAGATCGCGCGCCATCGCATGGACGAGCCGTGGACCGAGGCCGACCGCGGCGAGCAACTCATGCGCCGTGGGCGCTATGTCGAATTCAACCTGCTTTACGACCGCGGGACCATGTTCGGCTTGAAGGCGGGCGGCAATATCGAGACGATCCTGAGCTCCATGCCGCCACTCGCCGCCTGGAGCTGAACAACATCCAGGGGGGATCATGCCGCAACCCAGCCTCGCCGAGCGCCTCGGCTATGGCGCCGACGCCAAGCTCCTGATCGTCAATTGCGACGACCTTGGCTCCAGCGCCTCGGCGAATCGGGCGACGGCCCAGGCCATGGCTGACGGCCTGGCCACCAGCGCCACCCTGATGGTCCCCTGCCCCTGGGCGCTGGATGCGGTGAAGCGGTCGGTCACCGGCGGGGTCGGCGTCCACCTGACCCTGACCTGCGAATATCCCGGCTATCGCTGGCGCGCGCTCACCGGCGCCGCCTCGCTGCACGACGCCGAGGGCTTCATGCCACTGACCGCCCAGGAGGTCTGGGACAAGGCCGATCTCGACGAGGTCCGCGCCGAGTGCCGCGCCCAGATCGACCAGGCCTATGCCTGGGGCGTCGACGTCACCCATCTCGACGCCCACATGGGCACGATGCAGATGGAGCCGCGCTATGCGGCCTTGTTCCTGACGCTGGCCCGCGACTACGACCTGCCGGTGCGGATGATCGGCGCCAGCGTCGAACAGCGCCTGGGCCTCGCCTCCCGCGCCCCGGCCGCCGAGATGGGCCTGGTCTTCCCCGACAAGCTGGTCACCACCTGGGCCAAGCCCGCCAAGCCGACCTTCCAGACGATCTTGGAAGGGCTGCGCCCCGGCGTGACCGAGATCTACCTCCATCCCGTGGAGGACGGCCCGGAACTGCGCGGCTACGACCCCCACGCCGTCCAGATCCGCGTCGACGACCACGAAGCCCTGCTCGACGCCGGCCTCAAGGCCAAGGTCGCCGAGCTGGGGATCGAGCTGATCGACTTCCGCCCCCTGCGTGACCTGCAACGCCGGGCGCACTGATGGCCGCCACGATCCGCCCCTATCGCGCGCAGGACCTTGCGGCCCTCTACGAGATCTGCCTGAAGACCGGCGACAGCGGCGCGGACGGAACCCACCTCTATGCCGACCCCCAGGTCATCGGCGAGATCTACGCGGCGCCCTATGGCGTGCTGAACCCGTCCCTCGCCTTCGTGGCCGAGGATGAACAGGGCGTGGCGGGCTACATCGTGGGCGCCGCCGACACCCGTGCGTTCGAGGCCCGGCTGGACGCCGAGTGGTGGCCGACGCGCCGTCCGCTCTATGCCGACCCGAGCGATATCCCGCCGACCCAGTGGACCTCCGACCAGGTGCGGGCCTGGCAGATCCATCATCCCCGGCCCACGCCGCGGGCCGTGGTCGACGCCGCCCCGGCCCACCTGCACATCAACCTCCTGCCCCGCCTGCAGGGCCAGGGGATCGGCAAGGCCTTCGTCGACACCTGGCGCGCGGCCGTTGCGGCCGAGGGCGCTGCGCGCGTCCACCTGGGCTGCAGCGTCGACAACCACCGCGCCCTGCGCTTCTACGAGCTGTACGGCTGGGAACACCTGCTCACCGACGAGAAGCACGGAACCGTCTGGATGGTGATCGACGCCGGCTAGTCGGCGGTCACCTTCGCCGTCTCCAGGAACCGCTGGATCCAGCCGCCGACCCGCGAGCGGTCGTCCGGCGCGTCATAGCTGGCGATGGCCGCGTCGGCCTGGGCGTCGGTGTAGCGGGTCCCCCGACGGTTCTCGATCAGGGCCTTGGCGTAGGCCGGTTCGAACTCCGGGTGCAGCTGGATCGAGATCGCCGGCTGGTCGCCATAGGCCAGTATGCCGAACGGCGTGAAGTCGCTGGCGGCGATCACCCGGGCGCCGGGCGGCGGCTCGACCACCTGGTCCTGGTGCGAGGCGGGGATGGCGATCTCCGCCGCCGGGTCCATCCAGGCCTCCCGTTCGCGCACCCGGTAGTGATGCAGGCCCACGCCCCAGCCCTTGGGCGACTGGATCACCTTGCCGCCGAACGCCTCGGCCATCAGCTGGTGGCCGAAACAGACCCCGACCAGGGCCGCGCGCCCCTTGGCCTGGCGCAGGAAGGCCTTGGCGGGCTCGATCCAGGGCAGAGGGTCATAGACTCCCGCCGAGGAGCCGGTGACCACATAGGCCGGGAAGTCCTCCGCCCGCTCCGGCAGCTTGCCGGCCGCGACGTCGAAGGTCGTGTAGTCGTAGGCGTCGGGCCCGAACAGGGCGCGGAACATCGACGGATAGTCGCCGAAGGTGCGCCGCACGCCCTCCGGCGGCGCGCCGGTCTCCAGGATCGCGAGCTTCATCAATCCCTCCGCTCAGTACGCCATTCCCTGCGCCACGGCCTTCAGCTTCTCGATGGCCGAGAACTTGTCGTCGATGAAGTCGTGGTCGATCCACCAGTCCTCGACCTCGCGCAGCACCTCGCCCACCAGCGGCCCCTTGGGCACGCCCGAGTTCAGCACGTCCTGGCCAGTCAGGGGGAAGGCGGGCGGCGTCCAGCTCTCGCCGAGCGCCAGCAGGCCCCGCCACTGATGCGTCGCCGCCGAGCGGGTGGAGGCCGCCCAGGCAAGCTTCACCCGGTCCGCGAAGGCCTGGGCGCCCAGGTGATAGACGCCGCGGCGCGCCTCGCGCGGGCTCATCCAGCTCTTGATCTGCGGGGTCTTGCCGGCCGCGGCGATCAGCCGGTCGCGGGTCTCGTTGGACAGACGCAGCCGCTCGGCCGCACCGGCCACCCCGACCTCATCTTTGGGCAGCAGGGTCGCGAGCCGCAGCACCGCGTCGTTCACGAACAGCATGTCGTTCTCGATGGCGACCAGGCCCTCGAAGACCGACAGATCCTTGGCCGAGGGCAGGATCACCCCCAGCACGCCGGTCTCGGCCATCAGCCGCACGCTCTCGCGCGGATCGTCGGCGGCCAGCAGCTTCAGCAGTTCCTTCGACACCCGCTCGGCGGCCAGGTTCGCGACCTGGGCCGCGCCGGCGGCGCAGGCGGCGACAGCCACGGCGTCCGCCTCGCCCCGGCCGTACCAGGCCCGGAACCGGAAGAAGCGCAGGATGCGCAGGTGGTCCTCGGCGACCCGCATCGCCGCATCGCCCACGAACACGATCCGCCGCGCCTGGGCGTCGGCCACCCCGGTCCCGGTCGGGTCGAACAGCGTCCCGTCGCGGCCGGCATAGATGGCGTTCAGGGTGAAGTCCCGCCGCTGGGCGTCCTCCGCCCAGTCGCTGGTGAAGGCCACCACCGCCCGACGCCCGTCGGTCTCCACGTCGCGGCGCAGGGTGGTCACCTCGAACGGCTGGCCCTCGCAGACGGCGGTCACCGTCCCATGCTCCACGCCGGTCGGCACGGCCTTGATCTTCGCCGCCTCCAGCGCCGCGATCACCTGGTCCGGCAGGAGCGTGGTGGCGATGTCCACATCGTCGATCGGCGCGCCCAGCAGGGCGTTGCGGACGCAGCCCCCGACATAGCGCGCGCAGCCGGCTCCGCCCGCCGCCTCCAGGGCGTCGAACACGCGGACCACCTGCGAGGTGGTCATCCAGGGGCGTTGGCCGAGGCTATCGGTCATGGGGGGTCTCGAAATGGCCGGGCGAGACCCGCCCGTCGGGGCGAGTCGCGGCGGGAACATAGGTGGTTCGGCGATTGTCCGCATGAAAGAGCGCCGACGCCATCAGGGAAAGCGCCACCAGCACCACGCCCGCGGCGAACAGCCAGGGCCACGGGGTTGAGCCCATCGGCCGTCCCGTGCGCCGCGCGACTTCCCGCCAGGCGAACCAGGCCACGAACGGCAGGGCCAGCAGCAGGCCCCGCTCCAGGATGAGCCTAAGCAACCGCCGCGCCGTAGAGCCGCTGGTAGAGCGCCCGCAGGATGCCGGCCGTCGCGCCCCAGATGTAACGCTCCTCATGGGTCACGGCGTAGAACTTCCGCACCTCGCCGGAGGGGACAGTCCGCTCCTGCTGCTCGTAGCTCGCGGGATCCATCAAGAGGCCGAACGGCGTCTCGAAGATGTCGGCCACCTCGTCGGGATTGGCCTTCAACTCGAAGCCCGGCGCGACGAACCCCACCACCGGGGTGATCAGGTATCCCGTCCCCGTCTGATAGGGCGAGGAAAGCCCCGCCACCGTCACGAAGTCCGGATGCAGGCCGACCTCCTCGTGCGCTTCGCGGAGCGCCGTGGCCCAGGGTGTCTCGCCCGGATCGCGGCGTCCCCCCGGCAGCGCCACTTGGCCCGCATGGCGGCGCAGGGTGTCG
>CAMFHW010000186.1 GCA_945952175.1 uncultured Phenylobacterium sp.
TCCGGATAGGCAGAAGCCCCCTCATCCGGCCTGCCTTCGCAGGCCACCTTCTCCCACGAGGGGAGAAGGGAAACCGCCATCGTCAGTCCGGCATCCCGGGCTGGCTCACATGGCCGGAGCCGGTGATGTCGGTGGTGAGTTTGGCGGGCTTGGCGGTCAGGTCCACGTCGCCCTGGCCGGAGATGTCGACCTTGACGTTTCCTTTGGGGCCGATCCGGGCGTGGCCGGAACCGGAGATGTCCAGGCGGGCGTCCTGTACGGCCAACTCGGCGAGATCGGCGTCGCCGGATCCGGCGATGTCCAGGCCGACCTCCTTGGCCTCGCCCTTGGCCGAGACGTGGGCGGCGCCCGAGATGTCGAGGCTCAGTTTCGCCTGCTTGTAGTTCTCCAGCACCAGGTTCTGCGAACCCGTCAGGTCGAAGCGGGTCACGCCCGGCGCAGTCATCTCGATCTTCAAGCGCGCATCGTCATAGCCGTGGTCACGATCGAAGGTGATCCGGCCGCCTTCCAGCCGCACCGCGGCGACGGCGTCGGACGGCCCGGCGATGGTGAGCTTGGTCTGCGACCCTTGCGTGTAGACGATGTCCGCCGGGACATCGACCTCCAGGGTATCGCCGCCCGTCCAGGCCAGGACACGGGTGGCGTGGCCGCCCCAGCTCGGCCCGCCCGCATCGGCCGCGTCGCCGTGATGGCGCTTCGGCGTCCAGTGGAAGCTGCCTTCGTCGCCGTCGTGGATGACCTGCCAGTCGCGGATGAAGAACGGGCCGCCGGCCAGGGAGAAAGCGGCGATCAGGCTGCCGATGCAGAGCACGAAGCCCACGGCGGCCACGAGAACGAGCGTGCGGACCATGATCGTCTCCTAGCCGAGAGCGGGCTTCAGCAGCCGCATGTGCAGGCGGCCGTACCAGACCAGCGCATTGACGAAGCCGATGCTGGCCAAGGCGGTCAGAGCGCCCATCGAGGCCGAGCCGGCCATCACGCCCAGCGCGGCGAGCATCACCGCGGCGACGTCGTTGTGGAAGAACGGCCCCGCCACGAACACCACAGCCCCGCCGCCGAAGCAGACGATCGCGGCGATCGCGAAGCCGAACAGGGTCCCGGCGACGGCAAGGAAGACCGGCAGAAGCAGCGGCACGTCGACGGCGACCAGCCCGAGAAGCGGGAAGAACGCGGCCGAAGCCGCCGAGCGGTGGCCCTCGGTCGCCCAGCGCTTCAGCGCGGTCTCGGTGCGCAGCTCGCGCGCCAGACGTGCCGGATCGCCCAGGGCGGCGGCCACTTTGGCCTCGCTCCGGCCGGCGGCTTCCGCCTCGGCGAAGTGCGCCTCGTAGTCGGCCGTGATGTCGGCGACCGCCTGTTGCGGCAGCCCGCGCAGGCCGTCGCGCAGCCTGTCCATGAAGACCTGGCGGCTCATTTCGGCCCCCACAGGATTTCGTCGACCGCCTTGGAGAACGCGGTCCACTCGTCCTTCTGCGCGGCGAAGCTCGCCTGGCCGGAGGTGGTCAGCTTGTAGTATTTGCGCGGCGGTCCCGACGAGCTTTCCACCAGATAGGTGTCGACCAGCCCGTCCGACTGCATGCGCCGCATCAATGGGTAGATGGTGCCCTCGCCCATATCGATCCCCTTGGCGAGACGACTGGCGATTTCATAGGCGTAGGCGTCGCCACGCGAGAGCAGGGCGAGCACGCAAAGCTCGAGCACCCCTCTCTTCAGCTGCGCCTGGATCGCTTCCGACACGACGTCCCGCTCCTCTAGAACGCGGACTGTCTATCGCAAGGTACTGAGTGTCGCAAGGTACCTTGTCATGAACAATAGTTCATGGGCGTCGCCGGTGAGCATCAGGACTTTTTGGCGCTCACCAGGGGCGGCTGCGGCCGCGAGAACACCCATTCGTCGTCCGACGAGACGCCGGCCTGGAAACGGTACCCCTCGGCGTCGAACGCCTTGAGGTCGGTGGCCTTCTCGATCCGGTTGTCGATCGCGTAGCGCGCCATCAGGCCGCGGGCCTTCTTGGCGTAGAAGCTGATCACCTTGGCCTCGCCGTCCTTCTCCTCGAGGAAGCGCAGGTTGACCACCGGCAGCTCCAGGGCCTTCAGGTCGACGGCGCCGAAATATTCCTGGCTGGCGGCGTTCACCAGGGTCGGGTCCTTGGCGCCGCGCCCGTGGTCGTTCAGCGCCCTGGCGATGCGGTCGCCCCAGAAGGCGTAGAGGCTCTTGCCGCGCTTGGTCTTGAGCTGGGTCCCCATCTCCAGCCGGTAGGCCTGGATGGCGTCCATCGGCTTCAGGAGGCCATAGAGGCCCGACAGGATCCGGATGTGGTCCTGGGCGTAGGCCAGCCCCTTCTTGTCCAGCTCTCGGGCTTTCAGGCCCGAATAGACGTCGCCGTTGAAAGCGAAGGCGGCCTGCAGGCCGTCCTCCATGGCCGGGTCGAAGGCCTGGAACCGCTCGCGGTTCAGGGTCGCCAGATTGTCCGACAGGTCCATCAGGCTCTTCAGCTGGCGAACGCTCAGCTTGCGGGTCACGGTCGACAGCTCGGCGATGTCCTCGGCCATCTCCGGGGTCGTGACGGGCGCGGGCCGGGCGGGCGCGGCGAAGTTCAGCGCCTTGGCGGGCGAGAGGACGATCAGCATGGAGGCCTAGAACAGGACGCGGGGATTCATGATCCGCTTCGGGTCCAGGCTTTGCCGGATCGCCGACAGCGCCGCAACCTCGGTCGCGCTCTTATATCGGCGCGCCTCCTCGGTCTTCATCGAGCCCAGCCCATGCTCGGCCGAGATCGAGCCACCGAGCGCCGCGGCGATGTCGTGCACCATGCGCGAGCCCTCGGTGCGCTTGGCCGAGTGGAGGGCGTCGTCGCCGCCGTCCGGGCGGATCACGTCGTAGTGGATGTTGCCGTCGCCGACATGGCCGAAGGCGGTGATCCGGCAGCCCGGCGCGAAGGCCTCCATGGCCGCCGTGGCCTCGGCGATGAACCGCGCGACCTGGCTGACCGGGACCGAGACGTCGTGCTTCCAGGTCGCGCCCTCGGGCTTCTGGCCGGGCGACTGGTTCTCGCGGACCGACCAGAAGGCCTGGGCCTGGGCTTCGCTCTGGGCGATGGCGGCGTCGCGGATCAAGCCGTCCTCCAGCCCCTTGGCCAGCAGGCGCTCCATCGCCGCCTCCGCCGCCCCAGGCTCGCCCGAGGCGAACTCCACCAGCACGTACCAGGGATGGACCTCGGCCAGTGGATCGCGCTGGTTCGCGATGTTCTTCAGCACGAACTCGACGCCGCGGCGGCCCATCAGCTCGAAGGCCTCCACCGCCCCGCCAGCGGTCTCCTTGGCGCGGACCAGCAGCTCGATCGCCACCTCGGGGCTGTCGACCGCGGCGATGGCCGTCGCGCGGCTGGCCAGGATCGGAAACAGCTTCAGGCTGGCGGCGGTGACCACCCCCAGCGTACCCTCTGCGCCGATCAGCAGTTGCTTGAGATCATAGCCGGTATTGTCCTTGCGCAGCCGCTTCAGGCCGTTCCAGACCTCGCCATTCGGCAGCACGGCCTCCAGGCCCAGCACCAGGTCGCGGGTCGTCCCGTAGCGCAGCACGGCCGTGCCGCCGGCATTGGTCGAGACCACCCCGCCGACCGTGGCCGATCCCTCCGACGCGAGGCCCAGCGGGAAGCGCCGGCGCTTGGCCAGGGCCGCCTCGTGCACGGCGGCCAGGGTCACGCCGGCCTCGGCCACCACCACGTCGTCGAAGGCGTCGATGTCGCGGATCGCGTTCAGCCGCTCGGTGGAGAGCAGGATCTCACCCATCGGAATCTGGCCGCCGACCAGACCGGTATTGCCGCCCTGCGGCGTGATCGCCACCCCCGCCTCGGCGCAGATCCCCACCACGGCGGACACGTCGGCGGTGGTTTTCGGCAGGGCCAGGAAGGGCGTGGTCCCGACCCAGCGGTCGCGCCACTCGATCAGCTTGGGCGCCAGGCGGTCGGGGTCGATACTCCAGCCACCCTCCCCCAGCACGGCCTTCAGGCGAGAGAGCACATCGGCGGGAACGGGCGCGGTCATGGGCCGATCCTAGACCCGCGCGGTCAGCCGACAAACCCCGCCGCGCGGCGCAAACGGTCGTTGATCGCCTCGCCCAGCCCCGCCTCGGGGATCGGCGCCACGGCGATGGCCTTCGGCCCCGTACGGTCGGCCGCGCGGAGGTGGGCGAACAGGTGGGCGGCGGCCTCGGCGAGATCGCCGCGCGGGCTGAGGTTCCACACGCCCGGCCCTTCTGGATGGGGCCCGAAGGCCAGATAAGCCTCGCCGGTCGCGGGTTCGGCCGCGTCCAGCCGCACCGGCGACTGCGGCGCATAGTGCCGGGCCAGCCGCCCCGGCGAGCGCTTCGCATCGGCCTCCGCCTCGGCCAGCGGCCCGATCAGGGCCTCGATCGCCTCGCGGGTCACCGCCCCGGGGCGCAACAGGCGCGGCTGGTCCAGAAGGGCGACCACCGTCGATTCCAACCCCACCTCGCACGGTCCGCCATCCAGCGCGGCCGCGGCCTTGTCGCCAGTCTCCTCGACCGCGTCGGCATAGGTCGTCGGGCTCGGCCGGCCCGAGCGGTTGGCGGACGGCGCCACGACTGGTCCGCCGAAGCCGCTCAGCAGCGCGCGCGCCAGCGGATGCGCCGGAACCCGCACCGCCACGGTGTCCAGCCCGGCCCGTGCCAGGTCGCAGACCACGCCGTCCGGCCGCACCGGCAGGACCAGGGTCAGGGGGCCAGGCCAGAAGGCGGCCGCGAGCTTCCGCGCACGGTCGTCGAAGACAGCGATCCTCTCGGCGGCCGCGAGGTCGGCGACGTGGCTGATCAGCGGATTGAAGCGCGGCCGGCCCTTGGCCTCGTAGATGGCGGCCACGGCGGCGGGCTTGGCCGCGTCGCCGGCCAGGCCATAGACCGTCTCGGTCGGCAGGATGACGAGGCGGCCCGCGCGCAGGGCCGCGGCGGCGGCCTCTACCGCCGCGTCGCGGTGATCTGCACGCTCACCTGCACCTTGCCCGGAATCTGGTCTGTCGCCTGCCAATCGCCCTGTCCCACGCCGAAGGCCGTGCGGTCGAGGCTCGTTACACCGCTCATGCGCGCCTTGTCTGCGTCGATCTTCAGGCGGAACGGCAGGTCGACCGGCTTGGTCACCCCGCGCAGGGTGAGCTTGCCGTGGGCGACGAAGCGGCCCTCGCCGGCCGGTTCGAAGCGGTCGGCGACGAAGGTGGCCTTGGGGTGGTTGGCCGCGTCAAACCAGTCGGCGGTTGGCAGCGATTGGTCGCGCTGGGCGTCGCCGGTATTGGCCGAGGCGAGATCGATCGAGACGCTGACCTTGGATTTGTCGAGCGCGTCCGGGGCGAACAGGATGTCGGCCGTCCACTTGTCGAACCGGCCCTGGATCGCCTGGCCGCTCCAGGAGGTGGCGAAGCCGACGCTCGAACCCTTGCCGACGGCCCAGTGGCTTGGGCCGATGGGCGCGGTCGTCAAGGGCGGAGCAGATGCGGCCGCTGGCGCGGGGGCCTCGGGGCTCGCCACGGGCGCGGCGGCCGGCGCGGCGTGATCCCCGTGGTCCTCATGATCGTCTTCCATGGCGGCCGCAGGCGGGGCGAGCGGCGCGGCCGCCGGCAGCGGCGGGCGGATCAGCTCGCCGGCCGCGATCACGCCGAGGCCCGCCAGGCCGACCACCAGCAGGCGCGGATCGAACCAGGCCCCGGGCTTCGCCCCCGGCGCCATGCGCGCCAGGATCGGCATGTCGCGGTCCAGCAGCTGGTGCTTCAGGGCGCCGGCCACGTGCAGGGCCACCAGGGCGTAGGCGCCATAGGCCAGCCACTCGTGGCTCTCATGGCCGAACGATCGCCAGGGCGCCTTGGCCGCCGCCGGCAGGTCGGCGATCGGCAGGTGCGGCCAGGGGATCACCCCATAGAGCAGGGTCGGGATCTGGATGCGGCTGGCCGAGACCATGATCCAGCCGGTGATCGGCATGCCGATCATGATCACATAGAGCAGGACATGGACGGCCTTCGAGAGCGCCCGCTCCCAGGTCGCGAGGCGCGCGGGCTCCGGCGGCGGCGGGTTCATCAGCCGCCAGGCCAGGCGCGCCAGGCTGAGCAGCAGCACCGTGATCCCCACCGACTTGTGCAGCTGGGTCAGCGCGAAGCCGAGCGGGGTCTTCAGGTCGTGCATCCGCCAGGCGATCAGCACCTGGAAGACGATGGCCGCGGCGATCGCCCAGTGCAGGACGATGGCGACGGTGGAATAGCGGGACGCGGAACGGGCCATGCTCACTTCTTCACGAACTCGACTTCGAAGATCAGGTCGAGATCATCGCCGGCGAACTGGCTCATGGTCGTGACGCCGAAATCGGATCGCTTCAGGTGGGTGGTCCCCGAGAAGCCGAGCCGCGTGCCGGCGCCCAGCATGCCCGGCCCGACCCCGTTGAAGGTGACGTCCAGCACCACCGGCTTGGTCACGCCATGGAAGGTCAGGTCGCCGCTCACCGCGCCCTTGCCGTCGGCGCCCTCGACCTTGGTCGAGACGAAGGTGATGGCCGGATACTTCGGCGCATTGAAATAGCCCGGCCCGGCGATGGTCTTGTCGAAGTCCGGCAGGCCGGTGTTGATCGACGTCGGGTCGACGGTGATCGTCACCTTGGTCGCCGCCCAGTTGGCCGGATCGTAGGTGAAGCCGCCCTCCAGCCGGTCGAAGCGCATCGTGAACTTCGAGAAGCCGCCCATGTGGGGGACCTTCACCAGCAGGCTCGCATGCCGCTTGTCGAGCGCGTAATCGCCCTTCGGGACCGCGGCCGGCTCCGTGCTGGTCGGGTTGGCCCAGGCGGCCCCCGTCAGGCAAGTCGTGAA
Source organism: uncultured Phenylobacterium sp. (assembly GCA_945952175.1). Taxonomy (GTDB): domain Bacteria; phylum Pseudomonadota; class Alphaproteobacteria; order Caulobacterales; family Caulobacteraceae; genus Phenylobacterium. Next base: position 6,858 of record CAMFHW010000186.1, read on the forward strand.
TGCGAGGGTTGCGATTGCGGCGCGGATCATTCGGCAGGCCTCCATGGGCCGTTTATGCGGGTTCGCGCCGAAATGGTTGCGCCGCCGGAGGGCGGAAAGGCTAGGCCACATTCACGAAACCGTGTGTTTCCGGCGCCGTGGCGGGCCATGCCGCGGGGTCTCAACCCCGGAAAAGAACGGCGCGCCTGGACGGGCCAGGCGCGCCGTGAACTCAGAACTTCTGGCCGAACTTGATCTGGATGGTCCGCGGCCGGATCGGGTGGATGTAGGGCCGCTGGCAGACGGCCGCGTCGCACTGCGAGGTGCGCAGCGTGTCGCCGATCTCGTCGAAGACGTTCAGGACCGAAAGCTCGACGTTCCAGCTGTCCTTGGCCAGGCCGCCCGACAGGTCGACCTGGGTGAAGGCCTTGTCCTTGCCGAGTATGGTCTTCTCGACCGTCCGCAGGTCGGATTCCGCCGAGCTCTGATAGACCGCCGAGCCTTGGACGTGGCCGTTGAAGTCGCCCCACGGGAATTCGTAGCGGGCGGTGACATTGCCCTTCCACTTCGGGGTGACCGGCAGGACCGTGCCGCTGGGCGCCTGCGGGCTGGCGCAGTTCTTCACCGGCTTGCCGGCGGCGTCGACCGTGCCGCAATAGGGCTCGGTCAGCTTGGCGTCGGTATAGGACGCCGCGCCGTTGATGTTCAGGCCCTGGATCGGCGTGGCCCAGCTGATCTCGGTCTCGGCGCCCTTAACCTCGGCCTGGCCGGCGTTGAGGATCTCGGTGAACGAGTTCGGGCCCAGGAACGAGAATTGGAAGTCCTTCCAGTCCTCGTAATAGATCGCGCCGTTCCACCGCAGGGAGTGGTTCGCCCACTCGGTCTTCCAC
>CAMFHW010000187.1 GCA_945952175.1 uncultured Phenylobacterium sp.
GAGGGAATGCAATGTTTGCAAGAAAGATTAACGCAAATACACTCGTACCTGCCAGCAATTTTTTGACAGTCATGCTCAAAAATCCTCCCGTACAATTCTTTTCTATGGGGCGTGATGGACTGCCGGGCGGGTTCGCACAAGGTGTGACGCTTTCAAGAACGCCGATATCTTGCGTTCCTGAGATAAGCGTGGCCCGCGCGCACCGCTTTTGGCGCGGACGTCGAAATATCGAGGCGCCGCAACGTCACTTTGGGTCGCATTTTTCTCGATAGAGAATTTTCTTCTGTATGAAGAAATTTGTTCGACGCCGACCGCCGCCGGCGCCACCTTGCGCGCCAACGAAAAGGGCGAGGAAGCGGCCATGGCGGATCTGGTCATTCGCGGCGGCATGGTGTTCGAGGGCACGGGCGGCCCGCCACGGCATGCCGACATCGCCATCGAGGGCGGCCGCATCGCCCAGGTCGGCCAGGTGGCGGCCAGGGGCGCCGAGGAGATCGACGCCAGCGGCCTGATGGTCACGCCTGGCTGGGTCGACATCCACACCCACTATGACGGCCAGATCACCTGGGATTCACGGATGACGCCGTCCTCGACGCTTGGCGCCACCACCGTCGTCGCCGGCAATTGCGGCGTCGGCTTCGCCCCGGTCCGCCCCCAGGATCACGACACCCTGATCCGGCTCATGGAGGGCGTGGAGGACATCCCCGGCGCCGCCCTGCACGCAGGCCTCTCCTGGCAGTGGGAGAGCTTCGCCGACTACATGGACGCGGTGGAGCGCCTGCCCCACGACATCGATGTCGCTGTCCAGCTGCCGCACGGCGCCCTGCGGGTCTATGTGATGGGCGAGCGCGGCGCCAACCGCGACCCGGCCACGCCCGACGAGAACGCCCGCATGCGCGAGCTGACCCGCGACGCCATCCGCGCCGGCGCGCTCGGCTTCTCCACCACCCGCACCATGGTCCACCGCACTGCCGACGGCGACCTGACCCCCACGGTCGGCGCGGCCCGCGCCGAGATGGAAGCGATCGCGGAGGGCCTGGCCGACGCCGGCTCCGGCGTCCTCCAGTGGGTCAGCGACTTCTCCGACATGGACGGCGAGTTCCAGCTCATCCGCGACCTGACCAGGATCAGCGGCCAGCCGCTCAGCTTCTCCATGGTCCAGGCCGACGTCATCCCCGACCAGTGGCGCGAGCTCACCCGTCGGCTCAATGAAGCCGCCGCCGAGGGCTATCCGCTCAAGGCCCAGGTCGCCGGCCGCCCGGTCGGCCTGATGCTGGGCCTGCAGGCTTCGGTGCATCCGTTCATCAGCCGGCCCTCCTATCAGGAGATCGCCGACAAGCCGCTCGCTGAGAAGGTCGCCGCCATGCGCGACCCGGCCTTCCGCGCCCGCCTGATCGCCGAGGCCCCGGCCAAGGGCCATCCCTTCGTCAACTCGCTCGCCGGCGCCTATCACAAGATGTACGCGATCGAGGGCGAGCTGGACTACGAGCCGCTTCCCTCGGCCAGCCTGGGCGCCAAGGCCAAGGCGCTCGGCGTCAATCCGGACGAGCTGGTCTACGACGCCCTGCTCGCCGATGAGGGCCGCGCCTTCCTGTTCTTCCCCATGCACAACTATGTCGAGGGCAGCCTCGACAATGTGCGGTCCATGCTGACCAACCCGAACTGCCTGTCCGGCCTGTCGGATGGTGGCGCCCACGTCGGCGCGATCTGCGACGTCTCCCTGCCCACCTTCATGCTGACCCACTGGTGCCGCGACCGAACGCGTGGTCCGGGCCTCGACCTCGCCCGCACGATCCAGGGCCAGACCAAGGACACCGCGCAGGCCGTGGGCCTGAACGACCGCGGCGTCATCGCGCCGGGCTATCTCGCCGACCTCAACCTGATCGACTTCGACCGCCTGAAGCTGAAGACCCCCTATATGGTCTACGACCTGCCCACCGGCGCGCGTCGCCTGATGCAGGACGCCGAGGGCTATGTCGCCACCATCAAGTCGGGCCAGGTGATCTATCGCGAAGGCCAGCCCACCGGCGCCCTGCCCGGCAAGCTGATCCGCGGCCGCCAGCCGGCGCCTCAGGCCATGGCCGCGGAATAGGCCCATGGTCCCGCTGATCATCGAGGCGGCCCTGAACGGCGGCACGTCCAAGGCGCGCCAGCCCAACACGCCCAAGACCCCGGCCGAGATCGCCGCCGATGCGCTCGCCTGCCTGGACGCCGGCGCGACCGTGATCCACTCCCACATCGAGCACTTCGGCAGCCAGGGCGACGCCGCCGCCCGCGAATATGTGAAGGGCTTCGCCCCGATCCTGGCCGAGCGTCCGGACACCATCCTCTACGGCACGGTCGCTGGCGGTCGGACCCCGCAGGAGCGCTTCGGCCATTACGCCGCCCTGGCGGAGGCCGGCATGCGCATGGGCGCCTTCGACCCCGGCTCGGTCAATCTCGCCACCCACGGCGAGGACGGCCTGCCCGGCGCCACCTCCTTCGTCTACCAGACCTCGTTCAAGGACATCGCTCACCTGGCCGACCTCCTGGCCGAGACCCGCCTCGGCCCGGCCATCGCCATCTACGAGCCCGGCTGGCTGCGTGCGACCTTGGCCTACGAGAAGGCCGGTCGCCTCCCCGCCGGCGCCTTCGTGAAGTTCTACTTCACCGGCGACTACAACTTCCTCGACGGCCGCAAGAGCCCAGTCACCTTCGGCCTGCCCGCCACCGAAAAGGCCATGGACGCCTATCTGGAGATGATGGAGGGCTCGGCCCTCCCCTGGGCCGCCTCGGTCATCGGCGGCTGCGTCGCCAGGAGCGGCCTCGCCCGCCTCGCCATCGAGCGCGGCGGCCATGTCCGCGTCGGGCTGGAGGACTATGGCGGCGAGGACCAGCCGACCAACCCCCAGCTGGTGGCCGAGGTCGTCGCCATCGCCAAGGCCTGCGGCCGTCCCATCGCCACCTCGGCCGAGGCCGCCCGCGTCCTGCGCCTGCCGCGATGAGCGCCCTGGTCCAGCCTCTCGTCGCGCCGCCGGCAAAGCCCGTGGGCGCGGTCACCGCGGCGCTGGAGATCCTCCGCTGCCTGGGCCGCTACGATCACAGCCTGCGGCTCTCCGACATCGTGCGCGAGCTCGGCCTCAACACCTCCACGGCGCTGAACATCCTACGCACCCTGGAATACGAGGGCCTGGTCAGCTTCGACCGCCGCGCCAAGCACTATGCGCTGGCCCAGGGCCTGGCCGATCTCGCCGCCCCGGTGCTGGAGCGCGACGATCCCGCCCGCCGCTTCGCCCGCGCCCTCGACGCCGCCGCCCATGAGCTGGGCGCCACGGTGGCCCTCTGGCGCCGCGTCGGCGACGAGCTGGAGCTGGTCCAGGTCGGCGAGTCCTCCCAGGTCATGCGCATCGCCTTCGCCATCGGCCGCCGCCTGCCGATGTTCCTGGGCGCCATGGGCCGCCTGGTCGCCGCCCGCGAGGCCTGGAGCCCGGAGGCCCTGCGCGAGGGCTTCGACCGCGTCCCCTGGACCACCACGCCGGACCACATCGCCTGGCTGGCCGAGGTCGCCGAGGCCCGCCGCCAGGGCTTCGCCCTCGACCCTGGCCACGTCAATCGCGGCATCCTGGGCGTCGCCGTGCCAGTCGAGACCACCGGCCCCCTCGTCCACATCGTCGCCGCCGCCATGTTCGAGACCGAGCACGGCCCCGACATCCCCGACATCATCGAGCGCCTGCGCACCGTCGCCGCCATTTCCCCCGCCGCCTGAAGGAGCCCGCCATGCACGACCTGATCATCAGGAACGGGACGATCGTCGACGGCACGGGCGCGCCGCGCTTCGCCGGAGACGTGGCCATCGAGGCCGGCCGCATCGTGGCGGTCGGCGACGTCTCCGGCCCCGCCCACCGCACCCTCGACGCCGAGGGCGCCCTGGTCACCCCGGGCTTCGTCGACATCCACACCCACTATGACGGCCAGGTGTCGTGGGACAGCGTGCTGGCCCCCTCCTCGATCAACGGCGTCACTTCGGCGGCCATGGGCAATTGCGGCGTCGGCTTCGCGCCCGCCCGCGCCGACAAGCACGCCTGGCTGATCCAGCTTCTGGAAGGCGTCGAGGACATCCCCGGCACCGCGCTCGCCGAGGGCCTGACCTGGGACTGGGAGAGCTTCCCTGACTATCTCGATGCGATCGGCCGGCGCAGCTACACCATGGACCTCGGCGCCCACCTGCCCCACGCCGCGCTCCGCGCCTACGTCATGGGCGACCGCGGCGGCGACCACACGGCCGAACCCACCGAAGCCGAGATCGAGCGCATGGCGGCGCTGACCGCCGAGGCCCTGGAAGCCGGCGCGCTCGGCTTCTCCACCTCCCGCACCCACGTCCACCGCAGCCGCGACGGCGCCAATATCGGCACGCTCACCGCCGGCGACGCCGAGCTGCTGGGCATCGCCCAGGCCCTGCGCCGCACGAACAAGGGCGTCATCCAGCTGATCTCCGACGCCTATCTGACCGCCGACGACGACTTCGCCCGCGCCGAGCTCGCCCTGATCCGCCGCCTGGCCAAGACCAGCGGCCGGCGCCTGTCCTTCACTGTCCAGCAGACCGCCGACGCCCCCGAGCGCTGGAAGGACATCTATGCCGAGATCGAGGCCATGACCGCCGACGGCCTGCCGGTCAGCGCCCAGGTCGCCCCGCGCCCGATCGGCGCCATCCTGTCCTTCGCCTCGACCACCAACCCCTTCATCGTCAGCCCGACCTATCGCGAGATCGCCCAGACCAGCCGCTCGATCGAACAGCGCCTGGCCCGGCTGGCCGACCCCGAAGCCCGCACCAAGATCCTCGCCGAGCACGCCGCCTTCAGCGCGCCGGGCGGCTTCGTCGTGGTCCTGACCCAGGGCTTCAACCGCATGTTCCGCATGACCGACCCGGTCGACTACGAGCCCACCGAGGACCAGTCCATCGCCGCCGAGGCCGCCCGCGCCGGCCGCCCGGTCGCCGAGTTCGCCTACGACGTCCTGCTCGAGGACGGCGGGCGGCGCCTGCTCTACATGCCGCTGATCAACTACGCCCACGGCAATCTCGACGCCGTCCACGGCATGATGACCGGCCCGCACACCCTCTACGGCCTCTCCGACGGCGGCGCCCACTGCGGCACCATCAGCGACGGCAGCTTCCCGACCACCACCATCGGCCTCTGGGCCAAGGGCTCGAAGTCGGGCCTGAAGGCGCCGCTGGAGTCCCTGGTCCACGGCTACACCCAGAGGAACGCCCGCCACGTCGGCTGGCTCGACCGCGGCGTCGTCGCCCCCGGCTACCTGGCCGACCTCAACGTCATCGCCCTCGACGACCTGGCGCTCAGCCCGCCGAAGATCGTCCAGGACCTGCCGGCCGGCGGCACGCGCCTCTTGCAGACCGCCCGCGGCTACCGCTGGACCCTGAAGTCCGGGACCGTGACCTTCGAGAACGGCGCGTGGACCGGCGAGACCCCCGGCAGGCTCCTGCGCGGCGATCAGGCGCTCTGAGCGGGGCCACCCAGCTCGGCGACCAGCCGCCGGATGCACCTCCTGCGCCTCGCCATGATCAGGGCGTTGACGTCCTCGACCCCGGCCTGGGCCAGGGCCGCGGCCTCCTCGGCCGTGCGCCCGCCGGTCACCCGCGTATAGAACCGCTCCACCTCGCGCCGGACCATCGGCGTCAGGACCTCGGCATAGATGTGCGCATCCTGCGCGAAAAACCCGGTCTCCGGCGTATAGCCCGCCGCCCGCACGCGCCCCCAGGCCCGCGCCACCGCCAGGTCCAGCGGCGCCAGCGCCCGCCCCTCCCGCGTCTCGACCGCGAACAGCACCCCGCCCTCGATCAGGGTCTCGATCTCAGCGACCTCCAGCCCCGCCGCCGTCGCCGCCTCGGCCAGCGGCACGGGCGGCCCGCCCGGCGCGAAGCCCAGCCTGGGCCCCAGCAGCGCCTCGAACCCGGGGATCGGCTCCATCTCCCCATGGCTCGGCCGGTCCAGCAGCGTCTTGATGAAGGAGAGCGGCAGGTAGCGCTCGTCCTGCAGCCGCTTGATGGCCGCCAGCCGCGTCACGTGCTCCTCGGAATAGTCTGCCACATTGGGCTTCGGCCGCGCCGGTTCGGGCAGCAGCCCCAGGCCGATATAGTAGCGGATCGTCTCCCGGCCCACGCCGCTCCGCCGCTCGAGATCGCGCATCTTCACAAGGCCTAGCCCTGGTCGAGGTCGCGGGCCGGGTCAAGGTTGCGCCGAGCCTTAATTCGGGGACAGGTTACTTAATTCATCCCGCGCCGAGCGCCGCCGCGTCCCACCTCGACCGAATTAAGTAACCTGTCCCCGAATTAGACCGCACCCCCACCCCCATGCCCCCCGCCTCCTGCCATTGCGGCGCCGTCCGATTCACGGTCGAGCGCCCGCCGGCCCAGGTGAACGACTGCACTTGCTCGATCTGCCGCCGCTACGGCGCGCTGTGGGCCTATTACCCGGTGGCCGAGGTCGCCTTCGCCCCCGACAGCGGCCCCACCGACACCTATGTCTGGAAGGACCGCATCCTCGCCTTCCACCGCTGCCGCGCCTGCGGTGTCCTCACCCACTGGTCGCCTACCGACCCCGACTGGCCGCGTATGGGCGTCAACGCCCGCCTGATGGAGCCCGAGGTCTACAACACCGCCGAGCGCCTGCGCGACGGCCAGCCCGAGGCCGCCCGATGACCACCGCCTCCCGCCTCCAGGTCGGCCTCGACGTGCCCTGGGTCACCAGCTGGTCCGACGAGCCCGAGACCGGCGTCGCCCCCTGCCCCAGCGTCGACGGCCAGCTCGCCATCGGCCAGGCCGAAAACGCCGGCGTCGGCCGCCCGCTCTATTCCCAGAACCACCTGTTCCGCCAGCGCCGCACGGTGCGCGAGATGCTGTGCCCCATGTGCGGCCGCCCCACGCCCGCCCACGACCGCTGGACCCAGACCGGCTATTGGACCACGGCTGGCGACCTGCGCGAGCGCGGCTTCGGCGCCGCCCTGCCCGCCGACCTCGCCGACGCCAAGCCCCTGCTCAACTGCGGCGCCATCGCCCCGCTGCACCACGCCTGCGCCCACGCCGCCGTCACCCGCTGCCCGCACCTCGGCGCCCGCCCCGACAAGAGCCTCAAGCGCTTCCCCGCCGCCTGGGTGGTGATCCCTCTCTGGATCGAGGCCCGCACCAGCCGCCCGCCGGCCCGCAGCGTGCCGGTGGTGAGTTTCCTGCAACTCGTCGGCCTGGAGCCCTGAGAGGGGCGATCGGCCCGGCGCCTCATCGCGCCGCGAACCAGCGCGCCGTCTCGGGCAGGTAGCTCGGCCCCACCGGCAGGGCGAGCCCACTCGCCAGCACCACCGCCGGCCGGCCCGAGCCGGCCGCCTGCAAGGTGATCCCCGCGTCAGGCCGAACCAGGGCCGAACGGTGGATCCGCACCAGGGCGGGCGCCGGGAAATTCGCGGCGATCGAGGCCATCGTGGCGCGCAGGATGTGGCTGCGGGTCTGGGTGTGCAGCAAGACATAGTCCTTGGCGGCCTCGACCCAGTCGACACGCGACAGCGGCACGAAGGCCAGCCCCCGGCGGCCCTGGACCCAGAACCCATCGCCGCCGGCCGCCTCGAGGCTCTCGCTCTCGCCCGGCCCCGACGCGAAGCGCCGCCGCCGCCCCCGATCCCCCCCCTGCCGCTGGCGCTCAACCC
>CAMFHW010000188.1 GCA_945952175.1 uncultured Phenylobacterium sp.
GGCCCATGCTAGACCGCGCGCAAACGAGGCGCGCTCCCCGCGCCGAAACGCCGAACCCAGGAAACGCCATGTCCCTTCGCCGCCTTCTGCTCGCCGCGGCCTCGCTCTCGATTCTGGGGGCCTCGCCCGCGCTCGCCGAGCGCGGGCTGACCGCCAAGGATCTCGCCACCCTCGACCGTGTCTCCGACGTGCGCGCCTCGCCGGACGGCCACTGGGCGGTCTACGACCTGCGCACCACCGACTGGGACGCCGACAAGGGGGTCCATTCCCTCTGGATCGTCGACCTGACCGCCAGGACGCCCGCGCCGCGCAAGCTCGCCATCTCCGAGGGCGGCGCGATGGGCGCGCGCTGGTCGGCCGACAGCAAGACGATCTACTTCATGTCGGCGCGCAGCGGCTCCGACCAGGTGTGGCGCACCACGCCGGACGGCGCGACGGCCACCCAGGTCACGAAGCTTCCGCTGGACGTCGGATCGTTCGAAGCCAGCGCCGACGGCAAGACCCTGGTGGTCAGCCTGGCCGTCTATCCGGACTGCACGACGATCCAGTGCACCCTCGACCGCAACGCCCGGCCGAAGGTCCCGTCGGGCGTGGTCTACGACAAGCTCTTCGTGCGGCACTGGGACACCTGGGCCGACGGCACGCGCAACCACCTGTTCGCGCTGGCCCTGGGCGCCGACGGCGCGGCGACCGGCCAGCCGGTGGAGCTGACGCCCGGCTTCGACGGCGACGTCCCCTCCAAGCCCTTCGGCGACGACAGCGACTTCACCCTCACCCGGGACGGCAAGGCGGTGGTGTTCTCGGCGCGACTGGCCGGGGCCAGCGAGCCCTGGAGCACCAATTTCGACCTGTTCCGCGTCCCGCTCGACGGCTCGGCCAAGCCCGAGAACCTGACCGCGGAGAACAAGGCCTGGGACGCCGCGCCCGCCTTCTCGCCGGACGGCTCGAAGCTCGCCTGGCTGGCCATGAAGCGGCCGACCTTCGAGGCCGACCGCTACGGGATCATGATCCGCGACCTGAAGACCGGCGCGACCCATGAGCTGGCCCCCGCCTGGGACCGCTCGGCCGGCGCGTTCAAGTGGTCGGCGGATGGCAAGACGATCTACGCCGAGGCCGAGGACCTCGGCCAGACCAAGCTGTTCGCCTTCGACGCGGCCAAGGGCGGCGCGCCCAAGGCCCTCACCGACCAGGGCCATGTCGCCGACTTCGACGTCTCGAAGACCGGCCTGGTCTTCGACCGCGACGACCTGAAGAGCCCGGCCCAGGCCTACGCCCTGCCCTCCAAGGCCAAGGCGCCGATCCAGCTCACCCATGTCGACGCCGACAAGCTGGCCGGCGTGAAGATGGGCGAGACCGAGCAGTTCACCTTCGCCGGCTGGAACGGCGAGACCGTCCACGCCTATCTGGTCAGGCCGGCCGACTTCGATCCGGCCAAGACCTATCCGGTCGCCTTCCTGATCCACGGTGGGCCGCAGGGCAGCTTCGGCAACCTGTTCCACTACCGCTGGAACGCTCAGACCTTCGCCGGCCACGGCTATGCGGTGGTGATGGTCGATTTCCACGGCTCCACCGGCTACGGCCAGGGCTTCACCGACGCCATCTCCCAGCACTGGGGCGACCGGCCGCTGGAGGATCTCCAGAAGGGCTGGGCCGCGGCGCTCGCCAAGTACCCGTTCCTCGACAAGGACCGCGCCTGCGCGCTCGGCGGCTCCTATGGCGGCTTCATGGTCAACTGGATCGCCGGGAACTGGAACGGGCCCTGGAAGTGCCTGGTCAATCACGACGGCATCTTCGACAACCGCATGATGGGCTACGCCACCGAGGAGCTGTGGTTCTCCGAATGGGAGAATGGCGGCGCCCCCTGGGCCAATCCCGCCGGCTACGAGAAGTTCAACCCGGCCAACCACGTGGCCGACTGGGTGAAGCCCGAGCTGATCATCCACAGCCAGAAGGACTACCGCATCCCGGTGGAACAGGGCCTCGCCAGCTTTGGCGCCCTGCAGCGCAAGGGCGTGCCGAGCGAGCTGCTCTATTTCCCGAACGAGAACCACTGGGTGCTGAAGCCGCACAACCTCGTCCAGTGGCACGACACCGTGTTCAACTGGCTGGATAAGTGGACCGCGAAGTAGGCTGGGCCTTCACGCCGCCGCTTTCCGCGGGCAGTGAGACCGGGTGACCTCGATTCCTCCCGATCCCGCCGACAAGCGCCTGAGCCTGTCCCAGATGCTGGCCGACCTCGCCGGGGGCGGGGCCGGGCCGGTCAGCGTCGACGAGATCGTGGCCCACTTCGGGGCCCGCGCCTTCGGCGCGGTGCTGTTCGTGTTCGCCGTGCCGAACATGTTGCCCCTGCCGCCGGGCAGCTCGACGGTGCTGGGCCTGCCGCTGCTGGTGATCGCGCCGCAACTGGCGCTCGGCGCGCGCAAACCCTGGATCCCGCGGTGGCTTGGCCAGCGGACCATCGACCGCGCCGTGCTGGCCCGCGTCGCCGCCCAGGCGAGCCCCTGGGTGCGTAAGGCCGAGGCCCTGACCAAGCCCAGGCTGACCTTCCTGTTCGGCCGACCGGGCGAGGTGGCGATCGGGGCGGTCTGCGCTCTGCTGGCGGCCGTGCTGATCCTGCCGATCCCGTTCGGCAACGTGCTGCCGGCCGCGGCGGTCTCCGCCCTCTCGCTCAGCCTGATCCAGCGCGACGGGGCGCTGACCCTGCTGGGCTACGCCACCACCGTCGTCAGCGCGGGCGTGCTGGTGGTGAGCGGCCGCATCGTGCTGGCCGCTTTCCAGAAGCTGGAGGCGATGCTCGGCCTGCTCTAGAGGCCGAGCTTGGCCTTCAGGAGCTGGTTGACCGTCCCCGGATTGGCCTTGCCCCCGGTGGCCTTCATCACCTGGCCGACGAACCAGCCGATGGCCTGCGGCTTCTCCTTCACCGCGGCGGCCTGGCCGGCGTTGGCGGCGATCAGGTCGTCGATGATCTTCTCCAGGGCGCCGGTGTCGGACACCTGTTGCAGGCCGGCCTTCTCGACGATCTCGCGCGGACGGCCTTCGCCGGCCCACATGCGTTCGAAGACGTCCTTGGCGATCTTCGAGGAGATCACCCCCTCCTCGATCAGCGCGACAAGCTCGGCGATGGCGTCAGGCTTCAGCGGACTGTCTTCGATGTCCAGCCCGCCCGCCGTCAGCTTGGCGGCCAGCTCGTTGGTGACCCAGTTGGCGACCAGCTTGGCGTCGCGGCCCTTGGCGGCGGCCTCGTAATAGTCGGCGCGCGCCTGCTCGGTGATCAGGACGCCGGCGTCATAGGCCGACAGACCGTACTGCGACTGCAGCCGCGCCTTCTTGGCGTCCGGCAACTCCGGTAGCGAGGCCTCGATGGCCTTCACCCAGGCCGGATCGATCTCCAGCGGCAACAGGTCGGGATCGGGGAAATACCGGTACTCGTGCGCATCCTCCTTCGAGCGCATGGAGCGGGTCTCGCCCTTGGTTGGGTCGAACAGCCGGGTCTCCTGGTCGATCTTGCCGCCGTCTTCGAGAATCTCGATCTGGCGCCGCGCCTCGTACTCGATCGCCTGCTGGATGAAGCGGTAGGAGTTGACGTTCTTGATCTCGCAGCGCGTGCCCAGGTGGCTGAAACTGCCCGTCTCGCGGAACTTCTCATAGGCGCCGGGCCGGCAGACGGAGACGTTCACGTCGGCCCGCAAGTTGCCCTTCTCCATGTCACCGTCGCAGGTGCCGAGATAGACCAGGATGGTGCGCAGCTTCTTGACATAGGCCGCCGCGTCTTCCGGCGAGCGCATATCGGGCCTGGAGACGATCTCCATCAGCGCCGTGCCGGCCCGGTTGAGATCGACATAGGTGAAGTTGGGGTCCTGGTCGTGCAGGCTCTTGCCGGCGTCCTGCTCCAGGTGCAGGCGCTCGATGCGGACGGCGAACGTCGAGCCGTCGTCGCGTTCGACGATGACCTCGCCCTCGCCCACCACCGGGTCCTTGAACTGGCTGATCTGATAGCCCTGCGGCAGGTCCGGGAAGAAGTAGTTCTTCCGGTCGAAGATGCTCTTCAGATTGATCTGGGCCTTGAGGCCGAGGCCGGTCTTCACCGCCTGCTCGACGCAGTGCTTGTTGATCACGGGCAGCATGCCGGGCATGGCCGCGTCCACCAGGCTGACCTGCTGGTTCGGGCCCGCACCGAAGCCGACGGCGGCTCCGGAGAACAGCTTGGCGTTGGAGGCCACCTGGGCGTGAACCTCGAGACCCAGGACCATTTCCCACGGGCCGGTGCGGCCCTCGATCTGCTTGGCGGTATCAGTCATGGCCCGCTTCTAGTGCGCCCCGCGTCCCAGCGGAAGACCCTTGCGCGGCGGGCGGAAATCGCGCTTGCTCCGCGGCGCAAGAACCTCCTCGGGGAAGGAACACCCAATGAAGAAGACGCTCGCCGCCGGCCTGGCCGGCCTGTCGCTGATGTTCGCCGCCGGCGCCGCCCTGGCCGCCGATCCGCCGACCGTGGACAAGACCCCGATCGCCGACCTGGCCGCCAAGCCGGAGACCAAGGCGATCCTGGACAAGGACATTCCGGGCCTCACCGCCCACCCGGCCTTCGAGCAGTTCAAGGGCATGACCCTGAAGGACCTGCAGCCGATGAGCCAGGGCCAGCTGACCGACGAGCAGATCGCCGCGGTGAAGGCCGACCTGGAAAAGCTGCCGAAATAGGCGAGATATTGTAGGCGATCAGGCCCCTTTCCGGCGACGGAGAGGGGCCTTTTTACGTTTGTAAGACTACCACCAGCGGGCGGGCTTGGCCTTGAAGTCGGCGGCCTTCTCGATGGCGCCGCCGAGCGAGAACAGGGTCCCCTCGTCCAGCGCCTTGCCGATCAGCTGCAGGCCGAGCGGCAGACCACCGGCGTCGACGCCCGCGGGGATGCTCATGCCCGGCAGGCCCGCCAGGTTCACCGTCACCGTGAAGATGTCGTTCAGGTACATGGCCACCGGATCGTCGGCGTTCTCGCCGAGGCCGAAGGCCGCGGACGGCGCGGTCGGGGTCAGGAGGGCGTCGACCTTCTCGAAAGCCTGGTCGAAGTCGTCGGCGATGCGGCGGCGGACCTTGAGCGCCTTGACGTAATAGGCGTCGTAATAGCCGGCCGAGAGCACATAGGTGCCGATCATCACCCGGCGCTTCACCTCGGCGCCGAAGCCGGCGGCGCGGGTGTTCTCGTAGGTCTCGATCAGGTTCGAGCCATCGACGCGCAGGCCGTAGCGCATGCCGTCATAGCGCGCCAGGTTCGACGAGGCTTCGGCCGGGGCGACGATGTAGTAGGCCGGCAGCGCGTACTTGGTGTGTGGCAGGCTGACCTCGACGATCTCGCAGCCGGCCTCCTTCAGCCAGGCGATCCCCTGCTCCCAGAGCTTCTCGATCTCGGCCGGCATGTTGTCGACGCGGTATTCCTTCGGAATGCCGATGCGCAGACCCTTCACCGACTTGCCGACGAAGCTCGCGAAATCAGGGACTTCGATGTCCAGGCTCGTGGAGTCCTTCGGGTCGTGGCCCGACATGGACTTGAGCAGGATGGCGGCGTCCTCGACCGTCTTGGCGATCGGGCCGGCCTGGTCGAGCGACGAGGCGAAGGCCACCACGCCCCAGCGCGAGCAGCGGCCATAGGTCGGCTTGATGCCGACGGTGCCAGTGAAGGCGGCGGGCTGACGGATGGAGCCGCCGGTGTCGGTGGCCGTGGCGCCCAGGCAGAGGTCGGCGGCGACCGAGGCGGCCGAGCCGCCCGACGAACCGCCCGGGGTGAGCTGGGCGTTGCCACCGTCACGCCGCCAGGGGTTCACCACCGGGCCGAAGGCCGAGGTCTCGTTGGACGAGCCCATGGCGAACTCATCCATGTTGAGCTTGCCCAGCATGACCGCGCCGTCGCGCCAGAGCTGGCTGGTGACGGTGGACTCGTAGGTCGGCACGAAGTTGCCGAGGATGTTCGAGCAGGCGGTCGAGCGGACGCCCTCGGTGCAGAACAGGTCCTTGATGCCGAGCGGCGCGCCCTCCAGCGGACCGGCCTCGCCCTTGGCGCGGCGCGCGTCGGCGGCGCGGGCCATGTCGAGGGCCTTTTCCGGCGTCTCCAGGATGAAGGCGTTCAGCGGCTTGGCGGCAGCGACGGCTTCGACGTGGGCCTGGGTCAGCTCTTCCGAGGAGAAGGACTTGGCGGCGAGGCCGTCGAGCGCGGCCTTCAGGGTGAGCGAAGTGAGCGAGGACATTGTTATTCCACCACCTTCGGCACCACGAAGAAGCCACCGACCGTCTTCGGCGCATTGGCCAGCACCTTGGCCGGATCGCCGCCGTCGGTGACCACGTCGTCGCGCATCGGGATCGGCATGTGCACGGCCGAGGTCATCGGCTGGACGCCATCGGTGTCGACCTCGTTGAGCTGCTCGATCCAGGCCAGGATGCCGCTCAGCTCCTTGGCGAGCGGTTCAAGCTTCTCTTCCGGCTGCGCGATGCGCGCCAGCCGAGCGACCTTGCGGACGGTCGCCGCGTCGATGGCCATGGGGCCCTCCTTGAAACACGAGCGCCTGCCCTAGCCGGGAGGGGGCGTCGGGGCAAGAGAGAGGGCGTTCAGGGGCCGACGGGCGGCCCGAGATCGCGGGCGGCGAGGCGCCCCTCCAGCTCGGCAAGGTCGGCGACGAACCAGACGTGGGCGCCGCGGTTCGACTCGTAGACGAAGTCGCGCAGGGGTTTGCTGGCCGCCAGGTGGTCGCCGAGGTCGCCGACCACCGCCAGGCGGATGTGGTAGTTGACGAACTTCTGGATGATCTCGCCGGCCATGCGGGTAGAGAGCACAAAGAAGCCGTCAGCGAAGCGCACGGCGGGCACGGCGGCCCAGCGGGCCCCCTGCCCCAGGCAGTCGCCGATGACGTCGGTGGCGTCGCGGTCCGAGGCGATCGGCGGTCCCTCGGCCGCGCAGACCAGCATCTGCTGGCCGGCGATGATCTGGACGGCGTCTGTCATGGGATGGCCTTCAGGAAGGCGTGAATGACGCCGCCCTGGCCGGGCAGGACATGATAGCCGTCGGGCAGATCGTCGATGCGGGCCTGCGGGCAGTTGGCGGCCAGCCTGCGGCGCGTGCCGTCGGAATCGATCAGGACATCGCGGCCGCCGACCACCGCAAGCAGCGGCATGGTCAGGCGGGCCAGGGCCTCGTCCGGGAAGATCGGGATCCTGATCGGCCGCGGCCGCGTGGACGTGCTGATCAGGCGGATGAACTCGACCAGCGGCCGGGCGACCGCCGGGACCTCGCCGCGCGTCGGGCCATAGACCAGCTCGCCGAGCTTGCGCCGGCCATAGGCGCCGAGCAGCAGCAGGGGCGCGGCCTTGAGCAGCAGGTTCTTCTGGGCGCCGACCCCGGCCGGGCACAGGAGGGCGAGCCCCCTCACCCGCTCGGGCCGGCGGGTGGCGTAGTCGAGGGCGAGCCAGCCGCCGAGCGAGACCCCGACCACGGCGGCGCGCTCGACGCCGAGGGCGGCGAACAGCTCGTCGAGCCAGAGGACATAGGCGTCCGCCCCGAGCGGCGGGCGGACCGGCGCGCTGAAGCCGGCGTCGCCAGGCACGTCGACCAGATAGACCCGGAAGTCCTGGGCTGTCTCTTATACACATCTCCGAGCCCACGAGACAAGAGGCAATCTC
>CAMFHW010000189.1 GCA_945952175.1 uncultured Phenylobacterium sp.
CCCAGCATCAGGGCGGTGCCCGATGGCGCGTCGACCTTGCGCTTGTGGTGGGCCTCGAAGACTTCGATGTCGTAGGCGTCCGGGCCCAGCGCGCGGGCCGCCTGGGTCACCAGGCCCATCAGCATGTTGAGGCCGAGCGAGAAGTTGGCGGCGCGCACCATCGCCACCTTGTCGGCCACCGCGATGACGGCCGCGACCTGGTCGGAGTTGAAGCCGGTCGAACCCATCACCAGGGCCGGCCCACCGCGCGCCGCGCAGACCTGGGCCAGGGCGACCGAGGCGGCCGCGGTGGTGAAGTCGACCACCACGTCGGCGCCGGCCAGGGCCTCGTCCTGGGTCACCAGGCCGTCGCCGACAGCGCCCGGGCGATCGAAACGGCCGGTGATGACCATGTCGTCGCGCGCCTCGATCGCGGCGGCGATCGCGCGGCCCATGCGGCCGAGGGCGCCGGCGATGGCGATGCGGGTGGGGGCGGACAACGCGGTCTCTCCGGGATCGTTCGGAAACGGACCCCGCTTGTCCCGCGCCGCCGCCCTTCCGGTCAACTGCCGAGGCGGTCAGGCCGCCTGGTAGAGTCCGAATTCCTCTTGCAGCGCCCGGGCGACCTGGGGCCGCGCGGTCATCCTTTCAAAGTAAGCCGCCACCGCGGGATAGGGCGTCAGGTCGAAGCGGATGAAGCGGGCCCAGTTCAGCACCGTGGTCAGGTAGGCGTCGGCGACGCTGAACCGGTCGAGCAGGAACTCGCGGCCGCTGAGGTGGTCGTTCAGGCGCTTCAGCCGCTCCGGCGCGGCGGCCTTGGCGTAGTCCTTGGCGCCCTCCGGGGCCGTGGCCGACAGGATCGGCGCGAACACCGCCTTGTGCAGCTCGGCGCCGATGAAGCTCAACCACTGGGTCAGGCGCGAGCGTTCCAGGCCCGAGGCCGGGGCGAGGCCCGCCTCCGGGAACTGATCGGCCAGGAAGGGCAGGATGGCGGCGTTCTCCGTCAGGATCTGGCCGTCGGGCATGCGCAGGGCCGGGACCAGGCCCATGGGGTTGATGGTCTTGTAGTCCTCGCCGTCGGCGGTCTTGCCCGCCTTGGTGTTCACCGGCCGAAGCGCGACCTTGTCCTCCGCCCCGGCCTCATAGACCGTGATGCGGCTGGCCAGGGAGCAGGCGAGCGGGGAGAAATAGAGGTCCATGGGGTGGCTCCTTCTGTCGGGGTTGATTTAATTACCGTCCGATACAAAAATGAGTGGGTCAAGACTTAAAGTGCGAAATGGTACAAAAAGAATCGCAGGCTGAGCGGCGGCCGCGCGGGCGGCCGCGCAAGGTCGATCCGGAAACCGCGCTCAATCGCGCCCGCAACGCCTTCTGGGACACCGGCTATGCGGCGACCTCGCTCGACGACCTGTCGGCGGCGACGGGGCTCAACCGGCCCAGCCTCTATTCGTCGTTCGGCGACAAGCAGGCGCTCTATCTGGCGTCGCTGAAGAAGTCGCGGGCCGAGCTGACCGGCAGCCTCACCGCCGCCCTGAAGCCCGAGGAGCCGCTGCGCGTGGCGCTGGAGCGGGTCTTCGGAGCCGCCAGCCTGGTCTACACCCAGGGCGAGCGGGCCCAACGAGGCTGTTTCCTCATCGGCACGGCGGTGACCGAAGCGGTCGCCGATCCGGAGATCCGCGGCGAGCTGAAAGGTGCGCTGGACGAGATCGATGCGCTCTTCGCGGCCCGCCTGGCTCGCGCCCGGGCGGCGGGCGAATTGGCGCCGACGGCCGGGATCGACGGGTTGGCCAAGCTCGCCACGGCCACGCTGAACGGCATGGCCGTCCGCGCAAGAGCCGGCGGAGATCTCGATACCGTGGCGGCCTTCGGCGAGGCCTTGGTGGACACGATCTGCGGCCCGCGTTGAGGTTTCCGGCCAAGCTCACCCCCCGGGAGGTTGTTTCAGGGGGGCCGGGTCTGTAGGTTGCCGGCCTTTCCGCACGCCAGCCCTGCCTCGGAGGATCGCCGCGCCTATGAGCGACGCCGAAAAAAAGACCTTTACCGACGAGGAGGCGCTGAGCTTCCACAAGCACCCGACGCCCGGGAAGATCGCCATCGCGGCCACCAAGCCGATGGCCACCCAGCGCGATCTGTCGCTCGCCTATTCGCCGGGCGTGGCCGTACCGGTGCTCAAGATCGCGGAAGAGCCGGACAAGGCCTACGACTACACCTCCAAGGGCAACCTGGTGGCCGTGATCTCCAACGGCACGGCCATCCTGGGCCTGGGCAATCTCGGCGCCCTCGCGTCGAAGCCGGTGATGGAAGGCGAGGGGGTGCTGTTCAAGCGCTTCGCCGACGTCGACGCCATCGACATCGAGGTCTCGGCCACCGATCCGGACGAGATCATCACGGTGGTGAAGAACATCGGGGTCACCTTCGGCGGCATCAATCTCGAGGACATCAAGAGCCCCGAGTGCTTCCGCATCGAGACCGAGCTGCAGGAGCTGCTCGACATCCCGGTCTTCCATGACGACCAGCACGGCACGGCGATCATCTCGGCCGCCGGCCTGATCAACGCCTGTCACATCACCGGCCGCGACATCAAGGACGTGAAGGTCGTGCTGAACGGCCCGGGCGCCGCCGGCATCGCGACGCTGGAACTGATCAAGGCCATGGGCGTGGCCCCCGGCAACGTCATCGCCGTGGACTCCAAGGGCGTGCTCTACCAGGGCCGCACCAACGACATGAACCAGTGGAAGTCGGCCCACGTGGTCGACACCGACAAGCGCACCCTGGCCGAGGCCATGGAAGGCGCCGATGTGTTCATCGGCCTGTCGGTCAAGGGCGCGGTGACCCAGGACCTGGTGAAGTCGATGGCCCCCAAGCCGATCATCTTCGCCATGGCCAATCCCGATCCGGAGATCACCCCGGAAGAGGTCCACGCTGTGCGCCCCGACGCCATCGTCGCCACCGGTCGGTCGGACTATCCGAACCAGGTCAACAACGTGCTGGGCTTCCCCTACATCTTCCGCGGCGCGCTGGACGTGCGGGCCCGCCGCGTGAACATGGAGATGAAGATCGCCTGCGCCAACGCGCTCGCCATGCTGGCGCGCGAGGACGTGCCGGACGAGGTCGCCGCCGCCTATCACGGGATGCAGCTGAAGTTCGGGCCGGAATACATCATCCCGACCCCGTTCGACCCGCGGCTGATCTCCTACATTCCGCCCTTCGTCGCCCAGGCGGCCATGGACACCGGCGTGGCGCGCAAGCCGATCCCGGACATGGACGCCTATCGCGCGAGCCTGGCCCAGCGGCTCGACCCGACGGCGGGCTTCCTGCAGAAGCTGCAGGGCGCGGTGCTGAAAAACCCCAAGAAGACCATCGTCTTCGCCGAGGGCGAGGAGCCCAGCGTCATCCGCGCCGCCTACGCCTTCGAAAGCGCGGGCCTCGGCCACGCCCTGCTGGTGGGCCGCGAGGAGCTGGTGCGCGAGAACATGGTGCTGGCGGGGCTCGACCCCCACGACACCAAGCTCGAAATCATCAATGCGCGTCTGTCGCACCGCAATCCGGAGTTCGTGGACTTCCTCTACGCCCGGCTGGCGCGCCAGGGCTATCTGAAGCGCGACGTCCAGCGCCTGATCAACCAGGACCGCAACTCCTTCGCCGCCTCGATGGTGGCGCTGGGCCATGCCGACGGCATGGTCACGGGCGTCACCCGTTCCTACGACCAGGTGCTGGAAGAGGTGCTGCGGGTGATCGACCCCGCGCCTGACGGCCGGGTCATGGGCATGAGCATCCTGCTCGCCAAGGCCCACACCCTGTTTGTCGCCGACACCAACATCACCGAGATGCCGGAGGCCGACGAGCTGGTGGAGATCGCCATCCAGGCGGCCGAGACCGTGAGGGTGCTGGGCTACACCCCGCGCGTGGCCTTCATGTCCTATTCCACCTTCGGCAACCCGATGGGCCTGCGCTCCGAGAAGGTGCGCGAGGCGGTGGCCATGCTGGACGACATGGAAGTCGACTTCGAATACGAGGGCGAGATGCCCCCCGAGGTCGCCCTCGATCCGGAGCGCCGCGACAGCTATCCGTTCATGCGCCTGACCGGCCCGGCCAATGTGCTGATCATGCCGGCCATCCATTCGGCCGCGATCTCGACCCAGCTGGTCCAGGCGCTGGGCAGTGCGACCGTCATCGGCCCGCTGCTGATCGGCCTGCAGAAGTCGGTGCAGATCGCCCCGCTGTCGGCCTCGGTCTCCAAGATCCTGCAGATGGCGACCCTGGCCGCCTATGAGCAGGACATGACGGAGCTGGCCTCTTGATCCGGGCGCACACCCCGAACTAGCGGGTCTTCGCCTGTGAGAGGGGCGGACGATCCGTCGTCCCCTCTCTCGCCCAGGAATGCGACCCATGGCCGGCCTCAGTCTCGGCATAGATTTCGGCACGACCAACACGGTCGTCGCGCTCGCAGGGGCGGACGGCCCCGCGACGCTCGCCACCTTTCCCGCGCCGGAGGGCGAGCTGTTCGCCTTCCGCTCGGCCCTCAGCTTCCACGCCCCGTCGGAACGGCCCTCCGACCGCACGGTCGAGGCCGGTCCCTGGGCCATCGAGGCCTATGTGGAGGATCCGCTGGAGACGCGGTTCATCCAGTCGTTCAAGAGCTTCGCGGCCTCGGCCAGCTTCACCGAGACCCAGATCCTCGGCCGCCGCTACGTGTTCGAGGACATGCTTTCGGCCTTCCTGCTGAAGCTGCGCGACCATGGCGGGGCGACGCTCTCGGATCTGCCAAACCGGGTGATCGTCGGCCGGCCGGTCACCTTCGCCGGCGCCGCGCCCAACGAGGATCTCGCGCTCTCGCGCTACGAGGCGGCCTTCGCGCGCCTGGGCTTCACCGAGATCCTCTATGCCTACGAGCCCGTCGGCGCGGCCTTCTTCTTCGCCCGCGAGCTGGCCGAGGACGCCACGGTCCTGGTCGGAGACTTCGGCGGCGGCACGTCCGACTTCTCGATCATCCGCTTCACTCGCGAGAACGGCGAGATCGTCTCGACCCCGCTGGGTCGCTCCGGCGTCGGGGTGGCGGGCGACGCCTTCGACTACCGGATCATCGACCACCTGGTCTCGCCGGCGCTCGGCAAGGGCTCGACCTACACCAGCTTCGGCAAGGTCCTGCCGATCCCCAACCGCTACTATTCGGCCTTCGCACGCTGGGACCAGTTGGCCCTGATGCGGGCCAGCCGCGACATGCGCGAGATCCGCAAGCTGGTGCGCGAAGCCGACGAGCCGGAGAAGATCGGCCGCCTGGTCGAGACCCTCGACGAGAACTACGGCTACCGCCTCTACCGCTCGGTCAGCCGGCTGAAGGAGACCCTGTCGCGGGACGAGGGCGCGGTCTTCGCTTTCGAGGCGGGCTCCATCGACCTGAAGGCCCCGGTCGCGCGCACCGACTTCGAGGCCTGGATCGCCCCTGAGCTAGGCCTGATCGAGGCCGCGGTCGATGCAGCGCTCGCCGACGCGGGTCTGGCGGCTGGCCAGATCGACCGCGTCTTCCTGACCGGCGGCTCGTCCCTGGTGCCGGCGGTGCGCCGCATCTTCGCCCAGCGTTTCGACCCCGCGCGCATCGAGAGCGGCAGCGAGCTGGAGTCGATCGCCTCGGGCCTCGCGCTCATGGGCCGTGAACGCGACCTCGACCGCTGGTGCAGAAGGGCGGCGCTTTAGACCTTCCTCCACGATGTGGGGGAAGCAGTCCTACCGCTTCGCCGCCGCCCCCTCGGACGCCAGGGCCCGCAGGGCGGCGTTGGCGATGGTGAGCTTGGCGAAGGTCCAGGATCCGCCGGCCGCCTCGATCTCCTCCACCGCCTTGCGCGCGGCGTCGACCGCCTCGCGCCGCAGGGCGCTCCAGGAGGCCACGGCGTCGCGGGCGTGCTGGGCGTCCTCGCCCGCCTGCTGGCCGCCGGCGAACGCCATGATCGTGCGGGTGACCTGGGCCTGTTCGGCCAGCAGGTCCTCCAGCAGGCGGCGAACGGCGGTGCGCTCGAAGCTGTCGCCGGCGGTGAAGCCGCCCGCCGCCGCCCGCAGGCGGTCGAAGGCGAAGATCGCGCCGGCCTCGTGATAGAGGCGGGCGACATTGGGCAGGCCCCAGCTCGAAGCCTCGGCCAGGTCGACCAGGTCCACGGCGGTGGTTAGGGGCTGCAGGTTCGCCACCTGGTCGGCGAGCGCCTGGGGCGCTCCGGCGTCGGTGAGGCGGGCCGCCTGGGCGCGGACCCGCTCGCGTTCGACGGGCGACAGGATCTCCGCGCCGAGCTTGCGCAAGGTCGCCGTGCCGGGGCCATAGCGCTTGACCAGCGCCTCGACGCCCAGGCCCTCGCGCGCTGAACGCCGGGCGAGCCAGAAGGTCTCGCCGCGCAGGGTGTAGGCCAGGCGGCGGAACAGGGCCATCTGGCCGGCGGCCGGGATCTCGCGGGTGACCTTGGCGTCGAGCGCCGCCACCGCGTCCCACAGCTTGGGCAGGTCGAGCACCGCCTTGGCGGCCTCGTAACCGATCACGAAGGCCTTGGCGTCGCAGGAGGCCGCCGCCATCAGCCGGCTCGGGAACGAGGGACCGCAGCGGTTGATCGCATCATTGGCCACGACGGTGGAGATGATCTCCCGCCGCAGCCGGTGACGGCGCAGGGCCTCGTCGTACTTCCGCAGGCCCTTCGGGAAATAGGCCTCCAGCACGTCCTCGAAGAACGGGTCGTCCGGCGCGGTCGAGGCCACCATGTCGTGCTTGAGTTCGAGCTTGCCATAGGCCAGCAGCACCGCCTCCTCCGGCCGGGTCAGGCCGCGTTTGGCCTGGAACCGTTCGGCGATGACCGTGGCGTCGGGCAGGCCTTCCACCGCGCGGTCGAGCCGGCCCTCGGACTCCAGCTTGGCCATGAAGCGCGCGTGCGGCTCGAGCTCGCCGGCCGAGTCCATGTCCATCAGCGAGAGCGCCAGGGTCTGATCGTAGTTGTGCCCCAGCACGTGGCTGGCCACGTCGTCGGTCATCGATTTCAGCAGCTTGTCGCGCTTGGGCCGGTTCAGGACGTCGTTGCGTTCCAGGAAGCCGGTGGCGATCTTGATGTTCACCTCGTGGTCGGAGGAATCCACGCCGGCGGAGTTGTCGATGGCGTCGGTATTGATCCGTCCGCCCGCGAGCGCGAACTCGATGCGCCCGGCCTGGGTCAGGCCCAGATTGGCGCCCTCGCCCACCACCTTGACCCGCAGCTCCGAGCCGTTGACCCGCTGGGCGTCGTTGGTCTTGTCGCCAACCTCGAGGTGGCTCTCGCCCTTGGCCTTCACATAGGTGCCGATGCCGCCGAGATAGAGCAGCTCGGCCTGCGATTTCAGAATGGCGGTCATCAGCTCGGCCGGGGTCACGTTCTCGGCTTCGATCTCCAGGACCGCGCGGACCTCCTTGCTGAGCGGGATGGACTTCAGGCTGCGCGGGAAGACGCCGCCGCCCTTGGAGATCTTCTTGCGGTCGTAATCGTCCCACGAGGATCGCGGCAGGGCGAACATCCGCTCGCGCTCGACATAGGACGTCGCCGCGTCCGGATCGGGGTCCAGGAAGATGTGGCGGTGGTCGAAGGCCGCCAGCAGCCGGGTGTGCTTGGAGAGCAGCATGCCGTTGCCGAACACGTCGCCCGACATGTCGCCCACGCCGACCACCGTGAAG
>CAMFHW010000190.1 GCA_945952175.1 uncultured Phenylobacterium sp.
AGGCGACCATATCGTCGATCAGGCGGTGCTCGTAGGTGATGCCGGCTTCCTTGTACTTCGCCGCGTACTCGGTCTCGTAGACCTCGGCGAAGATGTCCTTGAAGCGGCCGTCATAGGCCTTGAGGATCGTATTCTTGGTCGAGAGATAGACCGGATACTTGCGGTCCAGACCATAGGCCAGCGAGGCGTGCGCGAACTCGCGGATCGAGTCGTCGAGGTTGTACATGCCCATGGCGACGCCGGAGCCCGGGAAGTCGAACACCTCGTGCTCGAGTTTCTCGCCGTTCTCGCCTTCCCACTTGATGGTCAGCTTGCCCTTGCCCGGCACCTTGAAGTCCGTGGCGCGGTACTGGTCGCCGAAGGCGTGGCGGCCGATGATGATCGGCTGGGTCCAGCCGGGGATCAGGCGCGGCACGTTCTTGCAGATGATCGGCTCGCGGAAGACCACGCCGCCCAGGATGTTGCGGATGGTGCCGTTCGGCGACTTCCACATCTTCTTGAGCTTGAACTCTTCGACGCGGGCCTCGTCGGGGGTGATCGTGGCGCACTTCACGCCGACGCCGTATTTCTTGATCGCCTCGGCCGCGTCGGTCGTCACCTTGTCGTCGGTGGCGTCGCGGTGCTCCATCCCCAGGTCGTAATAGTCCAGGTTGATGTCGAGGTAGGGGAAGATCAGCTTGTCCTTGATCCACTGCCAGATGATGCGGGTCATCTCGTCGCCGTCGATGTCGACGACGGGATTGGCGACTTTGATCTTGGCCATGAGGGACGGGCGCTCCGAGGGCGTAACAGGTAGGGTTGCAGGCCGTATACTAGGCGTCCGCTAGGTCCGCAAACCACCCTCTCGACAATGAGGCCGGAAGGGTCTGAAAAGCGGCCCATGACCGTCCCTTCGCCGCCCTGCATCATCCTCGACCGGCCGCAACTGGCCGCGAACATCGGCGCGGTGGCCCGCGCCATGGCCAATTTCGGGCTGGCCGACCTGCGCCTCGTCAATCCGCGCGACGGCTGGCCGCAGGAGCGGGCCTGGGCCTCGGCGTCGGGCGCGGAGTGGCCGCTGAACGCGGCGCGGGTCTATGACCGGGTGGAGGACGCGATCGCCGATCTGCACCTGGTCTATGCGACGACCGCCCGGCCGCGGGAGCTGCAGCTTCCGGTGCTGACCCCGCGCGAGGCGAGCGCGGTGCTGGTGAGCGAGGTCGCCGAGGGCCGCGCCACGGGCCTGCTGTTCGGCGGCGAGCGGGCGGGGCTGGAGACGGCCGACATCGCCCTCTGCCAGGCGGTGGTGACCCTGCCGATCGATCCACGTTTCCGCTCGCTGAACCTGGCCCAGGCGGTGATCATCCTGGCCTATGAGTGGCGCATGACCCACGAGGCCGGAACGC
Organism: uncultured Phenylobacterium sp.; assembly: GCA_945952175.1. Taxonomy (GTDB): domain Bacteria; phylum Pseudomonadota; class Alphaproteobacteria; order Caulobacterales; family Caulobacteraceae; genus Phenylobacterium. The sequence continues at coordinate 1,386 of CAMFHW010000190.1, forward strand.
CGGCCATCTTCCGCGACGCGCCGCCGCCGGCCGAGGCGGCCGCCATGCTGGGCCTCTACGAGCATTTCGAGCGCGAGCTGGACGAGGCGGGCTTCTTCCATCCGCCGGAGAAGAAGCCGTCCATGGTGCAGAACCTGCGCTCGGCGCTCGGTCGCGCCCGGTTCTCCGACCAGGAGGTGCGCACCTTCCGGGGCGTCGTCACGGCGCTGTCCCGCGGGCGGGGCCGGGTGCTGGACAAGCTGGCCAGGCAGAAGGCCCAGGCGAGCGGCGAGGAGGAGTGACCCGATGAGCCTGAAGGCCCTGCTCGACGCCCTGCCGGTCCCGATCCTGCAGGCCCCCATGGTCGGCGCCTCGTCGCCGGAGATGGCGCTTAAGGTCAGCCAGGCGGGCGGCATGGGCCACCTGGCGGGCGGGGCCCTGGCGCCGGCCGACATCGGGCCCGCGGTGGCGGCGATGCGGCAAGGGACCGAGGCGCCGTTCGGGATCAACCTGCTGATGGCGCCCAAGGCGCGGCCGGACCAGGCGACGGTGGACGCGGCGCTGGCGCGGCTGGCGCCCTGGTACGCGGAGCTGGGCGAGGACCCGCCCGCGTCGCCCAACGAGTTCGCGCCGGACTTCGACGACCAGTTCGCCGCCATCGTGGCGGCCGCCCCGCCGGTTGCCTCGTTCACCTTCTCGATTCTCACCAAGGGCCAGGTGGACGCCCTGCACGCGGCCGGGACCTATGTGATCGGCACGGCCACCACGGCGGCCGAGGCGCGGGCCTGGGCCGAGGTCGGGGCCGACGGGATCTCGGCCCAGGGGTCCGAGGCCGGCGGTCACCGCGGCCACTTCCTGGCGGAGACCGAGGCCAGCCTGGTCGGGACCATGGCCCTGGTGGCGACCATCCGCGCGGCGGCGGACCTGCCGGTGATCGCCGCGGGCGGGATCATGGACGGGCGCGGCGTGGCCGCGGCCCTGGCGCTCGGCGCCTCGGCGGCCCAGATGGGCACCGCCTTCCTGCTCAGCGACCAGACGGCGGCCAGCGCGCCGTGGCGGGGCGCGATCGCGGCGGCGGGGGACGACCCGACGCGCCTGACGCGGGCGTTCACGGGACGCCATGCGCGAGGGATCGAGAACCGCTTCATGCGCGAGCTGCGGGCCGTCGAAAACGAGGTCCCGGCCTATCCGGTGCAGAACCGCCTGACCCAGCCGCTGCGCGGGGCGGCGGCCAAGGCCGGCGAGCCCGACATGATCTCGCTGTGGGCCGGACAGGCGGTGAAGCTCGCCGGGCCCGGCGACGCGGGTGAGATGGTCCAGCGCTGGTGGGCGGAGGCGAGGGCCGCGTCGGACGAGCTGGCGGCGCGCGTCAGGCGATAGGCGACGAAGCCGCAGTTCCACCTTTCCTTCAGCTCGTCCCGGCGAACGCCGGGATCCCGATGAGAAGCCTCGGCGTGTCCATGATTTGAACCACGAAGAGCACAAAGGGCACGAAGAGGCGGAGCTGACCTTTGTGATCTTCGTGATCTTCGTGGTGAATTGAGCGGCCTCCGGCGGGATGCGGAGCCATATGATCTGGGTCCCGGCGTTCGCCGGGATGAGCGGTGTCGGATATGCGGGTCGCGAGCACGGCCGGCTTGCGCCCGAGGCTGATATTGGCCACATGGGCGCCAATTGTTTTGCGGGAGGATCCGATGGCTCAACACGACAAGCTGAAGGCGGCGGCGAGCGCGGCCTATGTCTTCACCCTGCCGCTGATCGAGATCGCCAGCACCCGCACCCGCGGTCTGGTGGCGGGTTCGCGGATGAACAGCTTCGGCCACATGCGCCGGCTGGCCGACCACACCGCGCGCGCGGTGACCACGCCGAACAACGACACCTTCTACTCCACAGCCCAGGTCGACCTGTCGGACGGGCCGGTGACCATCACCCTGCCGGCCACGGGCGAGCGCTACATCTCCCTGCAGCTGATGGACGCCTACACCAACAGCTTCGCGATCCTGGGCACGCGGACGACGGGCGGCGGGGGCGGGACCTTTACCCTGGTCGGCCCGAACGATGCGGCCGAGGGGCGCAATGTGGTGCGCGCGCCGACCAACCATGTCTGGGCCCTGGCGCGGATCCTGGTCGACGGGCCACCGGACGCCGAGGCCGCCAAGGCTGTCCAGCAAGGCATCTCGATGCAGGGCCCGGCCATGGAGACGCCCGGCCCGTTCGCCGCTCGCTCGGCGCCCTGGCAGGAATACTTCGCTTCGGCCGCGCAGCTGATGAAGCTGAACCCGCCGATGGTCACCGACCGGGCGATCCTGGAAGCCATGGCGCCGCTGGGCCTGGACGACTTCGACCCGTCCCGTTTCTCCGACGAAGAGGCCGCCGCCATCGAGGCGGGCGTCGCCGAGGCCAAGGCGGCGTCGAAGCGCGGCGGGTTGTCGGGCGCGGGCTTCACCGAGGGCTGGTCCTATCCCAGCGCCCGGCTGGGCGACTTCGGCCAGGACTATCCGCTGCGCGGCGCCGTGGCGGTGTCGGGCCTGGCCGCCTTGCCGCCCGCCGAGGCCATGTACATGCGCGCCCAGGGCGATCTGCGCGGGGCGCTGTTCGACGGGACGAAGGCCTGGCGGCTGCACTTCCCGGCCGATGGCCACCTGCCGGTCAATTCTTTCTGGTCGCTCAGCCTCTACGAGGCGACGCCGGACGGGCAGTTCTTCTTCACCGACAACCCGATCAACCGCTACGCCATCGGCGACCGCACCGAAGGTCTGACCCACAACGACGACGGCTCGCTCGACATCTGGATCGGCGCCGCCGAGCCGGAGGGCGATCGGCGGACCAACTGGCTGCCAGCCCCGGCCGGGCCGTTCGCGCTGTTCATGCGGGCCTATCTGCCGAAGCCCGAGCTGCTGGACGGCGGCTACCGCATCCCGCGCATCGTCGAAGCCTGAGGACGGCCGGTTCCGGCTGTCCACGGTGGTGGGGTAAGCGCGTGGGCGCGGCCTAATTCAGAGCCGCGAGGTCGTCAGCTTCACGTCGGCGAGCTTCCAGGCCTCTTCGAACTGCGCGCGGGCCTGGGCGGCCTCGGCGGCCTTTCCCTGGGCCTCGAGGGCGCGGGTGAGGCCCATGAGCGCCCAGCCGTCGCGACGGTAGGATTTCAGGCTGGTGCGGTAGAGCGCCTCGGCCTCCTTGGCGCGGCCGGCCTCCAGCAGGGCGGCGCCATAGACGTGCGACACCGGCTGGTGCCACCACGGCGGCTCGGTATAGGGCAGGGCGGCCTCGATCTCGGCGGCTTGGCGGAAGCGGACGATGGCCCCGTCCATGATGCCGCGCTTGCGGGCGATCTCGCCATCGAGCAGGGCCAGCGACATCAGCGCCATCTGCTTGGCGGGCACGCCGAAGGCGTCCGTGTACGAGAAGTCGGCGCCGGTCTGGGCGGCGAGCTTCTCGCGGTCGGCGAGGGCGGCGTCGATCTGGCCGAGATTGGCGTGGGCGAAGCCGCGCGCGTACAGCCAGACGGCGGTGTCGAGCTTCAGCTCCGGCGGCGGCATGGGCTCGGCCAGGATCGCGTCCCACTGGCCGAAGCGCAGCAGGGTGACGATGGGGGTGAAGACATAGACCTCGCCCTGGGGCATGTGCTTGGCGAGTTCGACCGCGTTGATCGCCTTCACCAGCCGGCGGGAGGCGTCCAGGGCGACCTTGCCGCGCCCTTCCATCTCGGCCGAGGTCCACAGGAAGTGGATGTTGTGGCCATAATAGCCGGCCGGATAGTAGCCCTGGGCCTTGCAGGCGGCGATGTAGGCCTCGTCGATCAGGGCGGCCTGCTCGTTGACCCGCGCGGCGTCCTGATAGCGGCCGACCCGGTAATAGATGTGGCTCGGCATGTGCACGATGTGGCCGGCCTCGGGCATCAGGACCAGCAGGCGGTCGGCGGCCGGCTCGGCGCGCTCGGGCGTGTTCGAGGCCTCCACGGCGTGAATGTAGAGGTGCAGGGCGCCGGGATGGTCGGGGGCCCTGGCGATCACCTGCTCCAGGCTGGAGACGATCTCCGCGCCGTGGCCCTTGGACGTCATGGCGTCGGCCTGCCAGTAGTCCCAGGGCTGGGTGTCCATCATGGCCTCCGCGGCGAAGGTCGCCGCGTCGAGGTCGTCGGGCCAGGCCTTGGCGAGGCGGAGCATGGCCTGGGCGTAGGCCTCGTCCAGCGCTTTGCGGTCGGCCTTGGGATCGGCGGAGTAGCGGGCGGACAGGGCCTCGATCCAGGCCTGCTCGGCGGGGCTCGCCTTGGGCGCCAGGGCGCGCGCCCGCTGCAGGGCTTCCCACGCCGGCGCGACGGCGTCCTCGGGCATGGGCAGGTTGATGTTGGGCCCGAGCGCAACGGCCACGCCCCACCAACACATGGCGCAGTCCGGATCGAGGCGGGCGGCCTCGCGGAACGAGCGGATCGCCTCGGCGTGGTTGAACCCGAACATCAGGTTGACGCCCTGGTCGAAGAAGGCCTGGGTCTGCGGGTTCCTGGTGGTGATCGGATGCTTGTGGGCGCCGAGGCCCTTGAAGATCGGCGCGCCGGGCTTGTCGGCCTGGCCTTCGTAGACCGAGGGCATGGGATGCATGTGGGCCGTGGGGCCCATGCCGGGGGGGATGTCGGCCATGGCCGCGGCGGTGGCCGGGCTCGGCGCCATGTGGGACATGCCGGGCATGTCGGCCATGGCCTTGTCCGACATCGCCTTGTCGGCTTGGGATTGGGCCCAGGCGGGCGTGGCGATCAAGGCGATGGACGCGAACAGTACGGCGCGGTTCATGGTCAAGCTCCCCAGTTGCGACCTCTGAAGCCTAGTTCGGCCGGGCCGCCAATTTGGTTGCAGCGATCCTCACGGTCCTTCGGCCAGAGGCAAGCCGGCTTCGCGCCAGGCCTTCATGCCGCCATCGAGCGCGGCGGCGCTGCGGAAGCCCATGCTGCGCAGGGTGGCGGCGGCCAGGGTCGAGATGTGGCCGAACTCGCAGGCGGTCAGGATGCGGGCGAACGGATCGGGCAGCTCGGAATTGACCCGCAGCTCCAGCTGGCCACGGGGCAAGTGGCGCGCGCCCGGGATATGGCCGGCCAGGAAGGCGTCCTTCTCGCGCACGTCCAGCAGGGTGAAGCCGAGCTCGCCGCGGGTCACGCGGTCGGCCAGCTCCCGCATCGAGACGAAGGGGGTCGAGGCGGCGGCCTCGGCCAGCAGCTGATCGACCGTCTTGCCGCCGCTCATATTGGTGCGCAGGGCTTCGGTCAGGTGGGTCGGGGCCGACAGGTTCAGCTGGTTCATCATCTCGACGAACTCGCCGAGGTCGCGCTTCTGCAGACGCGGATTGCTGGCGATCTCGTCGCCGATGGTCGAGGACTGGCGGCCCTTGTAGTCGTGGGCCGGGAAGACCTTCATCTCGGGATCGAGCTTCAGCAGCACGTTGAACAGGCTGTTGTGCAGGGCCTCGGGATTGCCGGTCGGCAGGTCGGTGCGGCCGGTGCCGCCGATCAGCAGGGTGTCGCCGGTGAAGACGCGATCGCCGGCCACCAGGCACATGGAGTCCCGCGTGTGGCCGGGGGTGTGCATGGCCTGGATCTTCAGACCGCCGACCCGCAGGAGCTCGCCGTCCTCGAGTCTCAGGTCAGCGTAGGGGGCGGGGCTCAGCCGGTGGGTGACCACGGCGGCGCCGAGGGTCTGGCCGAGCTGCTTGGCGGCCGAGAAGTGGTCGGCGTGGGTGTGGCTGTCGATGATGTAGCGGATGCGCAGGCCCTCGCGGGCCGCGAGGCCCAGATAGCGGTCGATCTGGTGCAGCTCCGGGTCGATCAGCGCCGCCGCCTGGCTGTCGGTGCAGCCGATTAGGTAGGACTGGCACCCGCCGGTGGCGATCTGCTCGAAGAACATGCTGGTCTCCCCCCATCCAAAAAGACCATCCGGGACGGAGTGTAACCCCGTCCCGGATCGCGGCCAGTGGGCCGAACATTGATATTCTCAAACAGGCCCCTGCGTGGGGCCCCGGCTCAGGCCGGCTGCTTGGTGGTGCGCAGGTAGGGCTTCACGGTCTTGTAGCCGGGGAACAGGGTCTTGGCGTCGTCGTCGCTGACCGCGGCGGTGATGATCACGTCGTCGCCCTGCTTCCAGTTCACCGGCGTGGCCACCTTGTGCTTGGCGGTGAGCTGCATGGAATCGATGACACGCAGCACCTCGTCGAAATTGCGCCCGGTGGTCATCGGATAGGCGATGATCAGCTTGATCTGCTTGTCGGGGCCGATGATGAAGACGTTGCGC
>CAMFHW010000191.1 GCA_945952175.1 uncultured Phenylobacterium sp.
CGGCGTGGAGTGCCGGATCGTCGACGCCAACGACATGCCCCTGCCGGATGGCGAGATCGGCGAGCTGGTGGTCCGCACGACCAATCCCTGGGAGCTGTTCAAGGGCTATCTCGGCGACGCGACGGCGACGGCCGAAGCCTGGCGCAACGGCTGGTTCCACACCGGCGACCTGCTCTGGCGGGACCCCGAGGGGCGGTTCTATTTCGTCGACCGCAAGAAGGACGCGATCCGCCGGCGCGGCGAGAACATGTCGTCGCTGGAGATCGAGATCGAGGTCAGCGCCTATCCCGCCGTCCGCGAGGTCGCGGCCTATGGCGTGGACATGCCCGGCGGTGAGCAGGAGGTGATGGTCTGCGTCGCGCCGAAGGCCGGCATGGATGTCGACCCCCGCGCCCTGATCGAGTTCCTGGTGCCGCGCATGCCGCACTTCATGGTTCCCCGCTATGTGCGGGTGGAAGCCTCGCTGCCGAAAACCCCGACCAACAAGATCCAGAAGGTCGAACTCCGCAACGAAGGGCTCACCGACGAGACCTGGGATCGCGAAGCCGCCGGAATTCGGGTGAAGCGCCAGAAGCTCACCGTGTCCTGACCCCACGGCCTCGGCGCCTTCGCCTCGGATCGCCGCAGCCGCGCCTGGCAAAGTCACTTTCATTTTTGAACTTAACTGACTAGATTCCCCAATAGACGGCCATGAGGAGAAGCCGATGAGCGAGAACATGAAGGTCCTGGAGGCGATGATCGCCGCATCCAAGGCCAAGGACCACGACGCCTTTATCGACACCCTGACCGACGACATCGAGTACCACTGGCGCATGGGCGTGAAGCCGATCCGCGACAAGGCGACGATGCGGAAGTTCCTGCGCAACTACGAGACCAACTTCGACCAGAAGGACTGGATCGTGACGCACTGGGCGGAGAAGGGCGACCTGATGCTCGTCGAGGGTGTCGAGAAGATCTACGACCGCACCCGCGACGTGCTGATCGACAACGCCTTCATGCAGGCGGTCGAGTTCCGGGACGGCAAGATCTGCAAGCTGCGGGACTATTACGACTCGGCCCTCGTGTCGGCGCCCGAGCGCAAGCCGGCCGAAGCCTAGTCCCCTCCCCTGTTTTCCAGCGGCGCCCACGGGCGCCGCGCCAGAAGGCGAGACACCATCATGCCGATCCACATCCTGGGCGGACACCAGACCGACTTCTCCCGCGCCTGGTCGCGCGAGGGCCTCGACATCTCGGCCATGCTCCGCGAGGGCGTGCTGGGCGCGCTGCAGGCCTGCCAGCTCGACCCATCCGAGATCGACGCCGTGCACGTCGGCAACGCATTTGGCGAGCTCTATCGCGGACAAGGCCATCTGGCGGCGATGGTCTCCCAGGTGGTGCCGGAACTGCACGGCGTTCCCGCCATGCGCCACGAGGCGGCCTGCGCCTCCAGCTCGATCGCCGTGCTCGCCGCGACCGCCGAGATCGAGGCCGGGCGCTACGAATGCGTGCTGGTGGTCGGGGCGGAAGAAGAGAAGAACCTGCCAGGCGACCAGGCTTCCCAGGTGCAGAACGCCGCGTCCTGGCAGGGACGCGAAGGCATCGACTGCAAGTTCATGTGGCCGGCGGTGTTCGGCCGCCTGGCCGAGGAATACGGCGAACGCTACGGCCTCGACCGGCGATATCTGAACCGCATCGCCGAAATCAACCTGACCAACGCCAAGCGCAACCCGCTGGCCCAGACCCGCAAGTGGGCCTTCCAGCCGGAGTCGTTCACCGACGACGACGAGGCCAATCCGGTGATCGAGCCCGGCACGCGCCGCCAGGACTGCGGCCAGATCACCGACGGCGCCTGCGCCATCGTCGTGTGCTCGCAAGCCTTCGCCGAGCGGCATGCGAAGCGGCGCGGCGGGACGCTGGCGGACCTGCCCCAGATCCTGGGCTGGGGCCATGCCAACGCCGGCATCCGCTTCCTCGACAAGATCGAGCGCAGCCGGGGGCAAGACTACATCTTCCCGCATGTGCGCCAGGCCGTGCTGGACGCCCAGCGCCGGGGCGGCTTGGCCGGAACCCAGGACCTCGACGGCATCGAGACCCACGACTGTTTCACGGCGACCGAGTACATGGCCATCGATCACTTCGGCCTCACCCCGCCGGGGCAGAGCTGGCAGGCGGTCGAGGATGGCCGCATCGAACTGGGGGGCGCCTGCCCGGTGAACGCCTCGGGCGGCCTGATCGGAGTCGGTCATCCGGTGGGCGCGACCGGCGCGCGCATGCTGCTCGACGCCGCGCGGCAGGTGACCGGCACGGCGGGCGACTACCAGGTCGACGGCGCCCGTACCTACCAGACGCTGAACATCGGGGGCTCTCTGGGCACCGTCGTCAGCTTCGTGGTCGGCCGTCCCGATTAAAGCCGCACCAATCTCCCGAGACAGGAATTTTCATGGCCTCCGCCCCCAAGCCCACCCTCGACTTCGATGGCCTGCGTCCGCCGAGCCCCTTCCTGACGCCGGCCCATGACGCCTGGCGCCGGAAGCTGCGGGCCTTTGTCGATGCGGAGATCGCCCCGCACCTGGACGAATGGGACGCGGCCTCGACCTTCCCCGACGAGCTCTATCCGAAGGCGGCCAAGGCCGGCGTCCTGGGCATGGGCTTCGACCCGGCGCTGGGCGGCACGGGCGAGGACATCGATCTCTACCATCGGATCATCTTCGCCGAGGAGTTCTTCCGGCTCGGCTCCGGCGTGGTGTTCGCCGACCTGGCGACGCACTGGATCGGCCTGCCTCCAGTCATCGCGTTCGGGCCGCCCGAGATGCGCGAGACGGTCGCCAAGCCCGTCCTGGCCGGCGAGAAGAAGATCTCCTTCGCCGTGACCGAGCCCAGCGGGGGGTCCGACGTCGGCGGCTTCCAGACCACGGCGACGAGGCAGGGCGACCACTTCATCGTCAACGGCGAGAAGACCCTGATCTCGGGCGCGACGCGGGCGGACTATCTGCTGACCGCGGTCCGCACCGGGGGCGCGGGCGTCGGCGGCCTGTCCCTGCTGCTGATCGACGCTCACAGCCCGGGCGTCAGCACCGCGCCGGTGCGCGGGCTCGGCTGGTACAACAAGAACAACGGCTCCCTGCGCTTCGAGGACGTGAAGGTTCCGGTCGGCAATCTGATCGGCCCCGAGAACCGCGGCTTCGCAGGCCTCGCCAACCAGTTCAACATCGAGCGCTTCAGCGGCATCTCGGCGACGCTCGCCATGGCCCGGACCGCGATCGCCGAGGCCATCGCCTTCGCGCGCGATCGCCACACCTTCGGCCAGCGCCTGGTCGACCACCAGGCCATCCGGCACAAGATCGTCGAGATGATCCAGCGGGTGAACGCCTGCTACGCCTATCTCGACATCCTGGTCTGGCGCTTCGGGCGCGGGGAGACGGCCGTGGCCGACCTGGCGATGATGAAGATCCAGGCGACGACCACGCTGGAGCATTGCGCGCGCGAGTGCCTGCAGGTGCTGGGCGGGCGCGCCTATACGGGCGCCAATCGCGTCGAGCGGATCTACCGCGAGGCCCGCATCTTCGTGATCGGCGGAGGATCGGAGGAGATCCTGCGCGATCTCGCCGGCCGCCAGATCGGCCTCTAGCCGCGCGGGCGCGCCGGTCGTCGGAGGATGCGTGTTCCGAGAAAGTCCTTGAATTCGCGACAGCGAGGCCCGTATCCACTGATGTCGCCGCGTCCTGGGGACGGCAAGCCGTCTCGAAGCCTCGTTGCAGATCGGCGCGGTTGGAATTCTGGATACATGGCCCCGAACAACGCGATCATGAAGAGTTCAGTGCACAAGGCGCTGAACACCATCGGCGACCGATGGAACCAGCTCATTCTGCAGGAGGCCTTTCGGGGCGTCTCGCGGTTTGAAGACTTCCGGGCCCGCACGGGAGCTCCCCGCAATACCTTGACCTCGCGGCTAAGGAGCCTCGTCGCCAACGGGCTGCTGGAGAAGCGGGCCAGCCGCGCCGGCGGCGCCCGTCTCTCCTACTACCTGACGGCGATGGGCCTGGACCTGTTCGATTCCACCCTCATCGCCTGGTGCTGGGGCATCCGGTGGGACGCCGTCACGCCCAGCGGACCGGCGGGCCTCGTGCACACCGACTGCGGCAAGGCGATGTTGCCGGTGATGGTCTGCGGACACTGCGACGGGGAGGTCTCGCTGCATGCCTGCCGCCACCATCCCGGGCCGGGCGCGGGCTTCGAGGAGGTCGATGTGATCCGACTGCACCGCCGGCGGCAGTCGGCCAGCGACGAACGGCCGCGCAAGGTCGCCGACGTCGCCGACATGACCGGCGATCGGTGGACCGGCCTGGTGATCTCGACCCAGTATTTCGGCGTCCATCGGTTCGACGACATCCGCGCCGCCCTGAACATCGCGACGAACATCCTGACCGACCGGCTGAACGTGCTGGTCAACAGCGGCGTCTTCGAGCGGCGCCTCTACGAGATGTCCCCGCCCAGGTACGAATATTGGCTGACCAAGAAGGGCAAGGATCTCTATCCGCACGCCCTCGCCCTTATGCTGTGGGCCGACAAGTGGCCGCTGAACGGAGAGCAGCCCTCGGTGATCGTGACCCACCGCCAGTGCGGACAGCCGGTCGAGGCCAAGATGGTCTGCAGCGAGTGCCGCGAGCCCCTGACCATGGACAACGTCACCGAGCGCAAGCCCAAGGAACGCAAGGCGGTGGGCGAGACCGCCTGAGCCTCAGCCGTTGGTGACGACCACCTTGCCGATCGCTCGCCGGCTCGACAGTTCGGCGATCGCATCGGCGGCCGCCTCCAGCGGGTATCGGGCGGAGACATGCGGCGCGATCTTGCCGGCTGCGTAGAGGTCCAGCAGCGCCCGCACGTTCTGCCGGTTTCCCTCCGGGTCGCGCTGGGCGTAGGCGCCGTAGAGCACGCCCACGACATCGCATCCCTTCAGGAGCGGCAGGTTCAGCGGCAAGGCCGGGATGCCGGCCGGAAAGCCGACGACCAGATAGCGGCCACCCCAGGCGATCGACCGCAAGGCCGGCTCGGCATAGTCCCCGCCGACATTGTCGCAGATGAGATCGAACCCCGCCTCGCCGGCCGCCGACTTGAAAAGCGCGCCGAGCGCCTTGCGCCCCTCGGTGTCCAGTGGGCCGCCCGGATAGACCACGCCCGCTTCCGCGCCCAGGGCGATGGCCTGGTCGACCTTGGCCTGGCTGGAGGCGGCCGCGACGACGCGCGCGCCCAACGCCTTGCCCAGGGTCACCGCCGCCAGCCCCATGCCGCCGCCGGCGCCGAGCACCAGTAAGCTCTGACCGGGACGCACGCCCCCGCGCTGGACGAGGGCGTGATAGGCGGTGCCGAAGGTGGCGATGAAGGAGGCGCCGTGTTCGAAGGACATGTTGGCCGGCATGGGCGTGCAGCCATCCGCCGGCACGACCACCTTCTCCGACATGCCGCCATAGCTGAGCAGGGCGATGACGCGGTCGCCGACCGCCAGGCCCGCGACGCCTTCACCGAGCGCCTCGACGACGCCGGCGACTTCGAGGCCCGGGGCGAACGGACGCGGCGGCTTGAACTGGTAGCGGTCGGCGATCATCAGGGCGTCGGGATAGTTGACGCTGCAGGCGCGCACGGCGACCAGCACCTGGCCGGGCCCGGCGACGGGCGTGTCCACCTCGCGCACGACCAGGGTCTCGGGCCCGCCGGCCGTCTCGCTCAGAACCGTCTTCATATGCATCCCCAACTGTGGCTCGAACGATCCGGGCTTTGGCTCAGCGCGTGTTGAGCTCGCCGCCCTGCGCCCAGGTCGCATGGGTCCCGCTCGGGATGCGCGTCGGGAGGATAATGCGGCAGACAGGCCCGTCGCTCGGGCGCCGGGCGTCATAGAGGACGCACTCGGAACGGTCGGCGATCATGTCGGTGATGAAGGTGACGAGGTAGCCGTCGTCTTCCGAGGTCGCGCCGGTACGCGGCGCGAAGCCTGGCTCGCTGCCATAGCGCTCGGGGCCGAACTCGATCGACCAGCTCTCGCGGGTCTCGAGATCGTGTTTGACGAGGCCGGTGAACAGGAACCAACCAGGCTTGGTCACGGCGCTGTAGGCATAGCGATACTTCTCGCCGGCCACCTGGGTGTTGAAGATGCCGAACTCCAGGGTGCGATCGTCCAGGCGCTCTTCGCGAGTCTCGCCGGTGGCCAGGTTGAAACGCCAACGATGCAGCCTCGGACGCATGAGCGCCTGGTCCAGAAAGGCCATCATGCGCTCATAGCCGGGCGGCCCATTACCGACCGCCGAAGGCGAGGGATCCTCCTGGAAGTAGCCATCGAGCACCACCTCGTCGCCGTCTTCGTAGGCGTTCAGGAAGTGCAGCACATAGGTCGGGTCCGCCTCGAACCAGCGGATGTCCTGCGGGCCGCCCCGCCGCGGAATGATCGCGAAGCGCGAGGGCATGGTCTTGTGGAACCGGACCACGTGAAGGTTCCGCTCGAGGAGCTCCGGCTCCCAGAACAGCGGGAAGTCGTTGAGGATCGCGAAGTTGGCGGTGAAGCACATGTCATGCGGCAGCCGCGGCCCCGCCAAGGGCACCGGGGTGTAGTGGACGAGGCGGTTGTCGGCGTCGACGACGCCGTAGTGCATGTAAGGCGCGTGCTTCGAATAGTTGAAGAACAGCAGCTCGCCGGTCCGCACGTCGACCTTGGGATGCGCCGAGATCCCGTCGACGGGACCCCAGTGATCGACGCCCTCGGCCTCCAGGGTCTCGGGATCGAGGCGATAGGGCTCGCCGCACTGATAGAAGGTCGAAAGCACCTTGCCCGCATGGACCACGACATCCGTCGACGAGGAGTCCTTCAGGCCCTCGTGAGCGCCCCACCCCGGACGCTCCGACTTCGCGGGGTTTTCCATGAGCCCGGCCCAGAGCGCGCGTCCCGCCTCCTGTTCGGCCACGAAGCCCTTGGTGCGGACGAAACGGTTTCGGTAGGTGGCCCGGCCATCCTTGAACCGCATCGCGTGGATCATGCCGTCGCCGTCGAACGGGTGATAGCGCCCGATCGGGTCGTGCACCGGGTTCTCGGTATTGCGCAGATAGACGCCGTCCAGATCGGCGGGAAGCGTCCCGATGATCTCCATCTCGGTGGCGTTGAACTCTTCCCGGATCGGAGCCCAGGCTCCGTTCATATAGGGATGGTCGTTCTCCTGGAGGCCGCCCTCGAGACGGTTGACCAGTTCTGTGGGCATGGCGGTCTCCTCGGCTGCGGCCTCATCTCATCGGGCGGCTCGCAGCCTACAGCCCGGCCGCGCAACGCGCCAGCCCTTTAAGTCTTATTTTGCTAGTAAGTGGATCGCACCGAGAATCGGCGAAGTTGGCCAATTTTCGTTTGTTTTCTGGCAATTATCGCAGGCTGCGAGCTCCGGTGTCGCGCGCATCTTGCTGGAAGAACGGCCGCCGGCAAGCCGCCGACGGCCGAGTGCGCTGGGTGGAGGTCCAGAATCGACGCAAATGGCTCTGATTTACGCGACGGTGCCGACTTAGCTTGCATTTATGGACTTTTCAAGACTTGCAAATTGCGACCTAATGAAAGG
>CAMFHW010000192.1 GCA_945952175.1 uncultured Phenylobacterium sp.
GGGCCGAGTGCGCCTGCGCCTACGCACAGCAGGTTGGCGGGGTAGGGGCGGAGGTGCGCGCGCACGGGGGGGGGAGGGCGCGCCCGGTCCTTCTCGGTGGTCACCAGGCCGGCGCCGTGATGGGCGGCGCTGGCGGCCAGGGTGTTCAAGGTCGCCTCGTCATAGGCGGCGTGGTCGGGGAAGCTCGCGAAATCCACCAGCTCGCAGCCGGCGGCCTTGAGCGAGCGTTCCACCTTCCAGGGCTTGCCGATGCCGGCGAAGCCGAGCTGCGGACCGGGCGGCGGCGCGGCCGCCGGGGCCAGTCGGGCCACCAGCACAGGCAAGGCGCCGAACACCGCCACCAGGTCGGGGTCGGGCGCTTCCAGGTCGGAGGGCAGCATCAGGATCACGGCGTCGGCGCGCGCCAGGCCCGCGGCCAGGGGCTCGCGCAGCGGCCCCGCCGGCACGACCCGTCCGTCGCCCAGCGGCCACTCGCCATCGCGGGTCTCGCCGTCGACCACGACCAGCGACAGCGCCTTTTTCAGCGACGGATTCTGGTGGCCGTCGTCCATGACCACCACGCGAGCGCCGTCGGCCACGGCGGCCTGCGCCCCGGCCACGCGATCCCGCGACACCCAGAACGGCGCGTCGGCGGCCAGCATCAGGGGCTCGTCCCCGACCTCGGCGGCGCTGTGGCGCTCCGGGTCGACGCGCACGGGCCCAGCCAGGGTTCCGCCATAGCCGCGCGACAGGCCGTGCGCCGCCACGCCCCGCGCCGACAGGCGGCGCAGCAGCTCGCGCACGACGGGGGTCTTGCCCGCGCCGCCCACGGTCAGGTTGCCCACGCAGATCACCGGCAGGCCCGGATCGACCGGCGTCGTCCTGGCGATCCGCCGTGCGGTCACCGCCGCCCAGATCCAGGACAGCGGGGTGAGCAGGGCGCGCGTCACTGGCGCCGGGCCGCGCCCGCGCAGATACCACCAGCGCGGCGTGGCGAGCCTCATGCCGGGACCAGGGGTTCGAGCAGGGCGAGCGCCGTTTGCAGGGCCGCGCCCTGGCGCTCGGCATAGTCTAGCGCCGCCTCGCCCACCTGCCGGCGGATGCCGGGATAGGTCGCCAAGCCTTTCAGATGCCGCGCGAGCGCCGCCTCGTCGGCCGCCTCGATCGCGGCGACCTCGGCGAACATCTCGTCATAGAGTTCGGCGGCGTTGAAATGATCCGGTCCAGTCACCAGCGGCACGCCCAGTCGCGCGGGCTCCAGCGGATTGTGCCCGCCGATCCCGCCGACGAAGCTGCCGCCCATCACCGCCATGTCGGCCAGGCGGAAGAACAGGCCCATCTCGCCCAGGGTGTCGGCCACATAGGCGTCGGTCTCGGGCGCCAGCGGCTCGCCGGCCGCCCGCCGGGCCACCTTCAGGCCAAGGCCCGCCAGCTCGGCGGCCACCATCGGGCCACGGTCCGGGTGGCGCACCGCGACGACCAGCAGGGCGTCCAAGCCCGTCGCCGCGCGGGCGATGATCGGCTCCTCCCCCGGATGGGTGCTGGCCGCCAGGATCACCAGCCGGTCGGCGATCGCCGCGCGCAGGCGCCCCAGCTCGGCCTCGTCGCAGGGCAGGGGATCGCCGACGCGCTTCAGGTTCAGGGCCGGGCCCATTCGACCGCCGAGGGTCTCCAGCCGGGCCGCCGTCGCCGCGTCCTGCGGCAGGATCAGGTCGAAGCAGGAGAGCAGGCCCCGCGCCGCGCCGGGCACGCGCGCCCAGCCTCGCGCGCTGGCTTCGGTCATCCGCGCCGAGGCCAGGACCAGCTTCACGCCCCGCGCCCGGGCGCCGCGGATCAGGTTGGGCCAGAGCTCGCTCTCCACCTGGATCCCCAGGCCCGGCCGCCAATGGTCCAGGAAGCGCCGCACCGCGCCTGGCGCATCGACCGGTGCGAACTGGTGGATCGCGCCGTCCGGCAGGCGCTTGGCCAGCAGTTCGGCGGACGTCACCGTGCCCGAAGTCACCAACAGGGCGAGGTCCGGCCGCGCGGCCCGCAGCGCCTCGACCAACGGCAGCAGGGACAGGCTCTCGCCGACGCTCACGCCGTGCAGCCAGACCAGGGGACCCGCCGGGCGTGGGCGCGAGGCGTGGCCCAGGCGCTCTCCCATCCGGGCGGGATCTTCCTTGCCCTGGGCTGCGCGCCGCTTCAGGAGGCCGGGCGCGAAGGGCTCCAGAAGGCCCGTGGCGGCGGCGTAGAGCGGCGGCAGCAGGCTCAAATCGCTTCGGCGCGCGTCAGATGGCAGTCCGACCCGTCGCCGGTCTCCACTTGCAGGGTGCAGTGGCCGATGCCGAACCGCTTCGCCAGGGTCTCGCAGGTGGCGTGCAGGAAGGCGTCGCCGTCGTCGTTGGCCGGCCGGGTCAGGTGGACGGTCAGGGCAGTCTCGGTCGTGCTCATCGCCCAGATGTGCAGGTCGTGCACGTCGGTGACGCCGGGCTGTTCGCCCAGCCAGCGGCGGACGGCGGCCACGTCGATGCCACGCGGGACGGCGTCCAGCGCCATGTCGACGGAATCGCGCAGCAGGCCCCAGGTGCCGACCACGATCACCACGGAGATCAGCAGGCTGAGCGCGGGGTCGAGCCAGCCCAGGCCGCCGGTGACCATCATCAGCACCGCGCCGGCCACCACGGCCAGGGAGACGGCGGCGTCGGAGGCCATGTGCAGAAAGGCGCCGCGGACGTTCAGGTCTTCCTGGCCGCGCATGAACATCATGGCCGTGGCGGTGTTGATCGCCACGCCGATCGCCGCGGTGATGGCCACGGGGAGGGTGGCGACGCTGACCGGCTCCATCAGCCGGCGCACGGATTCCGAGGCGATGACGCCGACTGCGACCAGCAGCAGCACCGCATTGGTCAGCGAGGCCAGGATGGTCGCCTTGCGCATGCCGTAGGTGCGCCGCGCGCTCGGCGCGCGCTTGGCCAGGACCGTCGCGCCCCAGGCCAGCAGCAGCGACAGCACGTCGGACAGGTTGTGCCCGGCGTCGGCGAGCAGGGCCAGCGAGTGCGACATCAGGCCGGCGGCGGTCTCCGCCAGCACGAAGGCGAAGTTCAGAACGATGCCGATCGCGAAGGCCCGGCCAAAATCCTTCGGCGCGTGGCTGTGGCCATGCCCACCGTGGGAATGGCCGTGACCGTGCGAGTGGCCGTGGTCGTGACCATGGTCGTGCGACCCATGATCATGATGGTCGTGGCCTTCGTGGCCGTGGTCGTGATGAGCGTGGTCGTTCGCCATGGCCCTATGTCTCACCGTGACGTCGAAGGATCAATCGGGCTGCGCCCAACGGCCGCCTCGGCCTTGCGCGTGGCGGCGGACAGAATGGCCGACCATTCGGCGATCAAGGTCTCGATGGCGGCGTCGTCTGCGTTGGCGGGCACGTAGAAGGGGCCTTCCCAGATGCAGCAACCGCGCCCGAATGGCGCGGCGATCATCACCTTGTCCCAGACGCTTTGCACCTGGATTGCAGGCGAGACGGCCAGGCCTGTCAGGAAGATCGGCGCCCCGGTGCGCTTGGCGATCTGCAGCGAGCCAGCCGCGATCACCCCGACGAGACCTCGCGTGCCGTCCGGGGTGACGATCAGGATGCCGCCGTCGGCGACGTGTTTGATCGCCTCCCGGAACAGGGCCACCGCCTGCCGCGCCTTGGTCGAGTCGCCTTTCTTGGCGGACGACATGCGGATCGCCGGATAGCGGGCGCGCTCGAGCGCCAGGGCGATGAACTCCCCGTCCGCCGAGGGCGAGACCAGGCAGCGGCGCTTCTCCTTGCGCCACCAGACCTCGGCCATGCCCAGGCAGATCGGAATCCGCCCGTGCCAGAACAGGCCGAGCGCCCCCTGGTCGGAGGTCAGCATCGGCTCCAGCTTCTCGACACCTTCGTGCGTCCAGCGCGTGGTCCGGCGGATCAGGATCAGGTAGCCGCCCAGCACCCAACCCAGGAAGCCCTGGACGTACGGATTGCGCAGCAGCTTCTTCACGCGGCGCTCTCCGCCTCCAGGTCCTGGCTCTTGGCCAGGCGGGCATAGAGGCCGCTGCGCTTGACGAGCTCGCCGTGGGCGCCGGTCTCCACCACGCGGCCCCTGTCGATCACGTGGATGCGGTCGGCGCCGCGCACGGTCGAGAGGCGGTGGGCGATGAGGATCGTGGTCCGCCCGGCCATCAGCCGCGACAGGGCCGCCTGGACCTGGGCCTCGCTCTCGGTGTCGAGCGCGCTGGTGGCCTCGTCCAGCAGCAGGATCGGGGCGTCCTTCAGGAAGGCGCGGGCGATCGCGATCCGCTGGCGCTGGCCGCCGGACAGCCGCGCCCCGGCCTCGCCCACCGAGGTGTCGTAGCCGTTGGGCAGGGCGCCGATGAAGTCATGCGCCGCCGCGGCCCTCGCCGCCGCCTCGATCTCCGCCTGGCTGGCGTGGGGCCGCGCATAGGCGATGTTGGCGCGGATCGTGTCGTCGAACAGGAACGGCTCCTGGGTGACGAGCGCGATCTGGTTGCGCAGCGAGGCCAGCGTCACCTCGCGGATATCGGTCCCGTCGATCGTCACCCGGCCCTCGCTGACATCATAGAAGCGCGGGATCAGGTTCAGCAGGGTGGTCTTGCCGCCGCCGGACGGACCGACCAGGGCCACGGTCTCCCCGCGGCGCACCTCCAGGCTGACATCGGTCAGGGCCGGCGTGCCGTCGGCATAGGCGAAGCCGACATCCTCGAAGCGGATGGTCGCCTCGCCGCGCGTCAGGGCCGGGGCCCCGGCGTGCTCGCGCACCTCCGGCTCGACGTCCAGGGCGGCGAACAGCCGTCGCGCCGCCGACAGCCCTTCCGCGAACACGGTCTGCAGGTTGGCCAGTTGGCGCAGCGACTGCGAGCCCAGCCCGAGCGCGCCGATGAAGGCCACGAAGGCGCCGACGTTCATGCCCCCGCTCTGCGAGCGCCAGCCGGCATAGGCGATCACCGCGGCGGTGATCAGGGTCATCAGGGTCTCGGTGGCCGGCGCCGCGCGGGCCCGGGCGTTCGCGCCCTTCACCAGATGCTCCTGCCGGCGCTTCACCACCTCGGCGACGCGGGCCTCCTCGAAGGCCTCGCGGTTCTCGATCTTCACCACCCGCACGCCGTCGAGGCTCTCCATGATCGCGGTCGACAGCGCCGAGGTTTCGGCCATCGCCCCCTTGGCCGCCTTGGTCGAGCGCTTGGAGAACCGCCGCATGATGGCGCTGGCCACCGGCGCCGCCACCACCAGGGTCAAGGACAGGTAGAGGTCGTTGGAGACCATCACCAGCACCGCGCCCAGCACGGTCAGGAAGTGCTGGGTGTAGTTGATCACGCCGGAGGTCGCCGCCTCGCGGATCAGGCCGGCGTCATAGAGCACGGAGGAGACATAGGCCCCCGAATGCTGGGTGCGCAGGCGGGCGAGGTCGGCCCGCACCAGCTTGCCGAACAGCTGCACCTGCACGTCGCCGACCACGGCGTTGCCGATCCGGTTGACCAGCGAGGCCTGGATCACCTGGGCGAGGCCCCGGCCCAGGGCGAAGGCGGCGATGGTGAGCGGGATGGCGACCAGGGCGCCGGGCTTGTGCTTGACCAGCAGGTCGTTGATCGCCGGTTCCAGGATCTGAATGAGCTTGGCGCTCAGCACCGCCGTGACGATGGCCGCGATCAGGGCGCCGAACCACGCCTTCCAGCGCGGCGCCATATAGACCCGCGCGATCCGGCCGATCAGGGCGCGGGCCGAAAGTTCGGCGGGCTCGGACTGGGGCGCGGTCATCGCCTTGGGGTCGGCTGTCGGGCCTGCGAAGTCAAGCCGCGCGGGGCCGCGGCGCGGCCGTGGCGCCTCGGGTGCGCTGCCCGCGCCACGCCGCCGCGACGCCGCCACCGCTTCCAAAATCGCCCCGTCCGCCCTAGTTAGGGCCGATGCCGCCGGAGCAAGCCTTGGCCGATTTCGATCTCGTCACGCCCGGCGGGCGGTTTCGGACCTATCTGGACTACCTCTGGAAGGACCACGCCTATCTGCGCCTGCGCTTCTCCAACGCCCATTGGGTGTCGGACGAACTGGTACGCACCAACCAGCCCTGGCCCTTCCAGTTGGCCGAATGGAAGCAGCGCGGGATCAAGACCATCGTCAACCTGCGCGGCGGCTTCGACGCCAGCTTCCATGCGCTGGAAAAGGACGCCTGCGACCGGCTGGGCCTGAAGATGGTCGACTTCACCATCACCTCGCGCGAGGTCCCCAGCCGCGCCCGCGTCCATGGCGCCAAGGCCCTGTTCGAGAGCCTGGAATATCCGGCCCTGATGCACTGCAAGTCCGGCGCGGATCGGGCCGGGATCATGAGCGTCTTCTACCTGCACTTCCGCAAAGGCGTGCCGATCCGCGAGGCGCTGGAGCAGCTCTCCCTCAAATACCTGCATGTGAAGCACGGCAAGACCGGGGTGCTCGACTACACTTTCGAGCGCTACCTCGCCGAGGGGGAGCCCCAGGGTCAGACCTTCCTCGAATGGGTCGACAGCCCGGCCTATGACGAGGCCAAGATCAAGGCCGACTTCCGCTCCAACATGTGGGGCCGCCTGCTCACCGAAGGCCTGCTGAAGCGGGAATAGGCCGCCTCTTGTCAGCCGGCCGCGCGGCGCTCAGCCTGGGGCCGGGCGTTCGGGGAGACGGCGATGATTTTGCTTCTGGCCATGGCGGCGGCGCTGGCGAACCCGGCGGCGGACATCAGGACGATCAAGCAGCTGCGGCTGGACTACAACGCCGCCATCGCGGCGCGCGACATGAGCCGGGTGCGGAGCCTGTTCGATCCCGACTATCACGTGATCCGCGGCGCGTCGGGCTTGGCGGTGGCCGGGCCGGACGCCACCGAGGCCTTGATGAAGGACGACGCCGCCAAGGATGCGGGGTTCGCCGGCTACGAGCGGTTCACCGACAAGGTCGAGGTCGGCCAGGGCGGCCGGCGCGCGGCCGAGAGCGGCCACTGGGTCGGGCGCTGGACCGAGCCCGACGGCAAGATGGAGCTCACCGGGGTCTATCTGGCGATGTGGGTGAAGACCGAGGACGGCCGCTGGACCGTCAAGTCGGAGGCCTATGTGGCGCTCAAATGCGCCGGCAGCAAGGCCTGCGGCCGCTTCGTGCTGTGACCGGCGGCGGGGCCTATTTCGGGGACAGGTTGATCAATTCATCCGAAGCCAAGGGCGCGCCGACGACCACCAGCCCGAATTGATCAACCTGTCCCCGAAATAGGGGGCAGACCACCTAGTGGTGGTCGTGATCCTCGTCGGGGGTCATCAGCTTGTGCGCGTGGATGATGAAGTAGCGCATCAGGGCGTTGTCGACGGTCGACTGGGCCTTGGAGCGCCAGGCGGTGAGCGCCTCCTGGTAGCTGCCATAGGCGCCGACGAGATCGACCTTCTTGAGGTCGCGGAACGTGTTGTGCTCCACGTCCTCCAGTTCGCCGCCGATGACCAGGTGCAGGAGCTGCTTGTCGGACATGGGCTTGGGGTTCCGTTAGGGCGTTTGGTTGCGCAAGGCGATATGCCGGACTCGGTCCAGGAT
>CAMFHW010000193.1 GCA_945952175.1 uncultured Phenylobacterium sp.
GATGAATCCCAACCGGCGCACCGCGTCTGCATCGTATACCCGCCGCTCGCTTGGTGTCCTAAGCGGCTCCGGCAGGAGGCCGATCTGCTCGTAGAAGCGGATGGTCGTGATCTTTGCGCCGGTCAGTTTGGCGAGGCGGCCAATCGAGAGGTTGGACATCTTGGCTCCTTCGCGGCGGTCCGAGGCCGCCACCTGCGGCCGGGCATGTATCTCGCTTGATCCTACAGCGGCTAGAGCATCTAGGTTGTGATCGCGAGGTTCAAATGAGTGGATGTGGCTGCGACGCGACTGAGGCGGACACCGTCGGCCAGAGGCGGATTCTATGGATTGCGCTTGCCCTCAACGCCGCCATGTTCGTCCTCGGTTCGATAGCGGGTGTGTTGGCGCAATCCAGCGGTCTTCTGGCAGATGCCCTGGATATGCTTGCTGATGCGATTGCCTATGGCGTGGCCATTGCGGCCGTTCGCCGTGATCCGATGTTCAAGGCTCGTGCGGCTGCACTGAGCGGGTCGATCTTGCTCGTGCTGGGGCTTGGCATTCTCGCCGACGCGTTCCGTCGGGGACTTACGGGAAGTGAACCCGAGAGCGTGGTGATGATCGCCATCGCCTGCCTGTCCCTGACCGTCAACGCGACCGTGCTTCGAATGTTGGGTAAGGTGCGGGGGCAGGGAACCCATCTCAACGCCACCTGGATCTTCACCCGCGCTGACGTCATCGCCAACCTCGCCGTCATCGCGTCGGGCGTGATTGTCGGCCTGACCGGCGCGCGGTTCCTAGACCTCTTGGTCGGCGCCGGGATCGGTGTCTACGTGTTGAAAGAGGCTTTCGAGATACTGAGGGACGCGCGAGCAGCGCGATCTCAAGCATCCGCCTAGGTCGCTCGCGACGCCGCACGACCGCTGAACCAGAAACCTCCCACGATCAGCACTAGGGTCGTCACCTGTGCGGCGACGCTCTCGACGGTCGGGAAGAGCCCAAGCATCTCGATGCGAGGAAGAACCGCCAGCGGCTGAACATCGATCAACCCAGCTTCCTGAAGTGCCGCCACCCCCTTGCCCGCCAGGACGACCGCCAGGGCGGAAATCAGGATCGAGCTGTACGTGAAGAACTGGGAGATCGGCAGGCGCTTGCTGAAGCTGAGGAGAGCCCAGGCGATCACGCCGAGCGCCACGACGGCGGAGCCCGCCCCGGCCAAGATCGCCGCCCCGGCGCCTTGGCTCCACATTGCGGCATAGAACAGGATCGTCTCGAAAACCTCTCGGTAGACAACCACGAAAGCCAGCAAGAACAGGAACCAGGCAGACCGCTTGGAAAGCGCGGCGTCGAGGCGCTGCCTTATGTAGCTCTGCCACGCATCGGCATGGCCCTTGCCGTGCATCCAGACCCCTACCGAAATCAGCACGACGGCGGAGATCAGCGAGCCGAACCCCTCGGTCAGCTCCCGACCTGCGCCACTGATCGATATCAGATAGGTGGCCGCCGCCCAGGTCAGGGCTCCCGCAGCTAATGCCGAGACCCAGCCGAAATGGACGTAGGGCAGTACGTCACGACGATCTGCCTTGCGCAGGAATGCAACCATCGCCACGACGATCAACAGGGCTTCAAGGCCCTCGCGCAAGAGGATGGTGAAAGCGCCCGCGAAGCTGGAGATGGCGCTGGCTTCCGCCGGCGCCAGCGCACGCTCTGAAACGTCTAGCAAGGCGTTCAGCCGCTCGACTTGGCCGCGCACCACAGCGGGCGGTGCGTTCTTCGAGAGGTTGGCGCGCAACTCTCCCATCGCGCCTTCGACGCGTGTCATAAGGCTCGCGTCCCGCGCGGTAAGCGCAGGCTCGACCGGCTCGAAGCCATCGAGATAAGCCGCTAATGCAAGCTCCTGAGCGCCCTTGCGATCACCGGCCTCATATCGCGCCAGGCTTTCAGCGAGCTTCGTCCGGGCGATAGCAAGGCTGCCAGCAGCTTGAGGTGTAGTCGCGTCAGGATGGCGGCGTAGATAGGCGACAAGCTGGGTCGCCTTTGGCTCGCCCAGCTCAGCGGCCAGGGCCGCGGGACTGCCCTGGGTCAAGGCCTGCAAATTGGGAAAACGAGCACGAAGCTGTGGGTCGGCGGCCCATAGCTGTTCGCCCACCTTCGCCTCGGCGTCATCGAAGGCGAACCGGCCGACATAGAAGGCGAGTGCCCACCGGTCGGCAGGAGACAGGTGGCTGAAGCTCGGCATGGCCGTGCCATCGAGACCTTGGCCGATTACCTGATAGAGGCCGAAGATGCTGCGTTGGCGCGCACGGCTGACATCCGCGAAGGCGACGGGCTTGGGATTGAGGTCCTTGGCGTTGGGGCCGTCGCCGCGCCCGCTGACGCCATGGCATGCCGCGCATTGCTCCAGATAGAGGCTGGCCCCGCGCGCTAGGTCCGGCGCCATCGCGGGCGCCAGTGGAGTTGGGTAGGCCACCAACAGATCGGCCCCGAGCTTGTGAGCGCGGTCCGCGACCTCTGAGGCGTTCGCCTTTGCGCCGATGGCGCCAGCCAAGTCATCGGCCTGAGCCAGGAGATGCGCCTTGGCAGGGGTCGCCGGTAACCCCGCGATCCGTTCACGCACCGAGGCGGAGAACTCTCGCATCTCCGCATACTCGGATGCGCTGACGATCTGGCCGTCCTTCACAGCGCCGGGATAGTCGACAGCGAGATAGTCCAGCAGACGCCAAGCCACCTGCGCTGATGGTGCGGTGGGTTCGGCCGCGGCAAATGGCGCCGACAGGGTGGCCATCAAGACAAGCAAGAGCGCTGACAAGCGAGCACACGCCGACATAGAACGTCCAGAATTGCAATTGAGAATGCGTCTCAAGATGCAACCTAAATCCTCCAGTCGGTGGAGGATCAAGGCGTTTGTGGCCGGCCGCCCATATCTGCGATGCGAGCGACCGGCCGCCTGCCGAGCGGCTACTGGCGCGTGATCGCCGTCACCTCACCCGCCCCGTCCTTCACCTTCACGTCGAACGCCACCTGGTCGCCGACCTTGACGCCTTTCAGCAGAGCCGCGTCGGCCTTGAAGGCCATCGTCATGGCGGGCCAGCCGACTTCGGGGATGGCTTCGTGATCCAGGGTGATGCGGCCCGCCGTGGCGTCGACGGCGGTGACCTTGCCGACCCCCTTGCCCATCTTCTCGCCGGCTTGGTCGGACATGGCCGGCATGTCGCCCATGGCGTCGGTCTTCGCGGTGGGCGCGGCCGCCATGGCGGGGGGCGGGGCCGCGGCGGGCGCTTCGGCGGTCTTCTCCGCCGCCTTCTGACCGCACGCGGTCAGGGTTGCGGCCGCGCCGAGGGCAGCCAGGGTCAGGATGGTGTGCTTCATGGGGTTTCCCCTTGGGTTGAAGCGGGGGGAGGAATTGGCCAGCGGCGGCGGAGCAGGAGGTAGCCCGCCGGGATCACCAGCATGGAAAGCAGGGGCGCGGTCAGCATGCCGCCGATCATGGGGGCGGCGATCCGGCTCATGACCTCGGACCCGGCTCCGTGACCGACCAGGATGGGAGCCAGGCCCGCGAGGATGACGGCGACGGTCATGGCCTTGGGGCGCACCCGGAGCAGGGCGCCCTCGCGAACCGCGGCGTCGAGGTCTTCTCGGGTCGGGCGCGGGCCGCGCTCGGCCAGGGCGTGCTTGAGATAGATCAGCATGACCACGCCGAACTCGGCGGAGACCCCGGCCAGGGCGATGAAGCCGACGCCCGTAGCGACCGACTGGTGGTAGCCCAGCAGGTAGAGCGCCCAGACCCCGCCCGTGAGGGCGAAGGGCAGGGTGGCCATGATCAGGGCGGCCTCATCGAGGCGTCCGAAGGTCAGGTAGAGCAGGACGAAGATGATCAGCAGGGTGGCCGGCACCACCAGCTTCAGCCGCTCGGCCGCCCGTTGGAGATATTCGAACTGGCCGGAATAGGCGACGGACACGCCCGGCGGCAGCTTGACATCATGGGCCACCGCCTGGCGCAGGTCGCCAACCACCGAGGCGAGGTCGCGGCCCCGCACGTCGACATAGACCCAGGTGGACGGCCGCGCGTTCTCGGTCTTCAGCATCGGCGGCCCGTCGGCAATCTCGATACGGGCGACCGTTCCGAGCGTGATTTGCTGGCCGCCGGGGGTCAGGATGGGCAGGGCGCGCAAGCCCTCCAGGCTGTCCCTCAACTCCCTCGGATAGCGCACATTGATCGGGTAGCGGGCGACGCCTTCCACCGTCTCGCCGACGTTCTCTCCGCCGATGGCGCCCGCGACGATCTCCTGCACGTCGGCGACGTTGAGGCCGTAGCGCGAGGCGGCTGACCGATCGATCTCGACATCGACATAGCGGCCGCCGGTCAGGCGCTCGGCGAGGGCCGAACTGACGCCGGGCGTTTGCTTGGCGGCCGCCTCGGCCGCCGCCGTGACGCGGTCGAGCTGGGCGAGATCGGTCCCCGTCCCCTTCACCCCGATAGGGCTCTTGATCCCAGTCGCCAGCATGTCGATCCGGTTGCGGATCGGCGGAACCCAGACGTTGGCCAGGCCCGGGACCTTCACCGTCCGGTCCAATTCGTCCACCAGCTTCTCAGGCGTCATGCCGGGGCGCCACTGGTCGCGCGGCTTGAACTGAATCGTCGTCTCGAACATCTCCAGCGGCGCCGGGTCGGTGGCGCTTTCGGCGCGGCCGGCCTTGCCAAACACCGACTCGACCTCCGGCACGGTGCGGATCAGGCGGTCGGTCTGCTGGAGGAGTTCGGAGGCCTTGGCGGCCGAGATCCCCGGCAGGGCCGAGGGCATGTAGAGCAGGTCTCCCTCGTCCAGCGGCGGGATGAACTCGCCACCCAGGCGGCTCAGCGGCCAGGCGACCGTCAGGAACGCGACAGCGGCCAGGGCCAGGGTCGTACGGGGCCGTCCGATCACCCAGTCGATGGCCGGACGATAGGCCCGCGTGAGAACCCGGTTCAGGGGGTTGGCGTCTTCCGCCGGAATGCGCCCGCGGATCAGATAGCCCATCAGGACCGGCACCAGCGTCACGGACAAGATCGCCGCGCCGGCCATCGCATAGCTCTTGGTGAAGGCCAGGGGCGAGAACAGCCGGCCCTCCTGCGCCTGGAGCGAGAACACCGGTACGAAGCTCAGCGTGATGATCACCAGGCTGAGGAACAGGGCCGGCCCGACCTCAGCAGCGGCCTCGGTGATCACCTGCCAGCGGGTGGCCGGCGACATGGCCTGCCCAGGATTGTCATGGTCCCAGCGTTCGAGCCGCTTGTGGGCGTTCTCGATCATCACCACCGCCGCGTCGACCATAGCCCCGATGGCGATGGCGATGCCGCCCAGCGACATGATGTTGGCGTTCACGCCCTGGCCCCGCATGACCAGGAAGGCGAACAGCACGCCCAGAGGCAGGGTCAGGATCGCCACCAAGGCCGAGCGCACGTGCCAAAGGAACAGGGCGCAGACCAGGGCGACGACGACGAACTCCTCGACCAGCTTGCCCGTCAGGTTCGAGACGGCGCGGTCGATGAGTTGAGAACGGTCGTAGGTCGGGACGATCTCGACCCCGGCCGGCAGGCTGCGCCTCAGCTCGTCCACCTTGGTCTTCACGGCGGCCAGCGTCTCGCGGGCGTTCTTGCCGGAGCGCAGGACAACGACGCCGCCGGCCACCTCGCCCTCGCCGTTCAGCTCCGCGACCCCGCGGCGCATCTCCGGCCCAATCTGGATCGTGGCCACGTCGCCGAGGCGCACCGGCACGCCGCCGGCCGCCGTGCGCAGCGGGATGGCGCGGAAGTCGTCCAGGGACTTCAGATAGCCCCCGGCGCGGACCATGTACTCGGCCTCGCCCATTTCCAGGACGGAGCCGCCGGCCTCCTGGTTGGCCCGTTGGATCGCCTCGGTGGCCATCTGGTGGGTCACGCCATAGGCGGCCAGCTTCGCCGGGTCCAAGACGACCTGATACTGGCGGACCATGCCGCCGATGCTGGCGACCTCCGCGACGCCCGGCACGGTCTTCAGCTCATAGCGAAGGAACCAGTCCTGGAGGCCGCGGAGCTGGGCGAGGTCGTGGCGGCCGGTCTTATCGACCAGGGCGTACTCGTAAATCCAGCCGACCCCGGTGGCGTCCGGCCCCAGCGAAGCCTTGGCGCTGGCCGGCAAACGGCCCTGGACCTGGTTGAGATATTCCAGGACCCGCGAGCGCGCCCAATAGAGGTCGGTCCCGTCCTCGAACAGCACATAGACGAAGCTGTCGCCGAAGAACGAGTAGCCCCGGACCGTCTTCGCCCCCGGCACCGAGAGCATGGTGGTCGTCAGGGGGTAGGTGACCTGGTTCTCGACAATCTGCGGTGCCTGGCCGGGATAGGTCGTGCGGATCACCACCTGGACATCGGAGAGGTCCGGCAAGGCGTCGATAGGCGTCGTGCGCACGGCCCAGGCGCCGGCCGCCAGCAGGGCGAGGGCCGCCAGGATCACGAAGAACCGGCCGCGGACGGACGCACGGATGAGGGCGGCGATCATCGGCCGGCCTCCGGGACCATCCGATGCACCATCGGGCCGCTGGTCGTCTGATCGAAGGTGAACCGCACGCGGTCGCCGACCTTCAGGCCCGCAGGCCCCGCGCCCTTGGCGAGGCCGAACTGCATGGTCATGGCGGGCCAGTTCAGGGCGGGAACCGGGCCATGCGAGAGGGTCACGCTGCTCGCGGAGAGCTGTTCGATCCGACCGGTGGTCTCATAGGTCGCCGGGGTCTCGGCCATAGGCGGCGGACTCGTCGCCGGACGCGGCTGGAGGCCGGAGAGGCTGGCCTCCGAGTCGAGCAGGAACTGGCCGGAGGCCACCACGTTCTCGCCCTCGGTCAGCCCGGACAGCACCTCGGTTCGCCCGCCGGCCTCGCGGCCGGTGGTGATCTCCGCCGGCAGGAAGCGGCCGCCATCCTTCGCCAGCATGACCAGGGTGCGCTTGCCGGTGCGGATCACGGCCTCGGACGGGATCAGCAGGGCCGGACGGGATGCTCCCGAGAATGCGACGGAAGCGAACATGCCGGGCCGCAGGCGTCCGCCGGGATTGGGCAGCTCAATGCGCACGGTGAGGGTGCGGCTGTCGGCGTTGGTCTGAGGGAGGATCGCCGAGACACGTCCGGTGAAGGTCTCGCCAGGATAGGCGGTCAGGGTGGCGCTCGCCGCCTCGCCAATCCGCACCTGGCCGGCGAGGGCTTCCGGGGTCGCGGCGTTCACCCAGACGCGAGAGAGGCCGTTGACCTCGGCGAGGGTCTGGCCGGCGGTCACCGCCATTCCGTTGCGCACGCCCAGCGTCTTGATCACGCCGCCGCCGGGCGAGGTGATCGTGACCACCGTCTGCGGTCGCCCGCTGCGGTCCACACGTTCGATCAGGGCCGGCGACATGCCGAGCAGCACCAGCCGTTGGCTGGCCGCTTGGATCAGGCTGGCATCGCCGGTGCGTCGGACGGCCAGGTATTCGCCCTGCGCGCCGCTCCATTCGGGGATCAGGATGTCGGCAAGCGGCGCGCCCGCCGTGATCACGTCGCCCGGCGCGCGG
>CAMFHW010000194.1 GCA_945952175.1 uncultured Phenylobacterium sp.
GATGCCATGGCGCGTGAAGACGCCGGCGGCGTTGGTGCCGGGCGCGAAGCGCATGACCAAGAGGTCCTCGCGCTCGTGCTTGTAGAAGCCGGCCCGGCCGGTGGCGAGTTCGACGCCGGGGATCGGCGGCATCTTCGGGAACGGCATGGCGAGCGGCGAAACCGGCAGGGCGCCCTTGGCGGGCTGAGCGGCGGCCTTGACCGGCTCATCCTCGAACTGGCGGGAGTTCTTGTCGGCGCGCTTCAGCGCCGCGCGCTTCAGCGTCGAGGTCAGCGGGTCGAGCGCGCGCTCGATGGTGTGGGCCACGGCCTCGACCGGCTTCACCGCCGCTTCCAGAGCCATGGTGGCGGGGGTCTTGGCCCTGGGCGCCGACGGCCTGGCGTCGGTCTTCTTCGCGGCGGGCTTGCCGCCCTTGGAGGTGGGGGCTCGGGTCACGGCTTCACCGCCTTGGCTGCGGGTTGGGAGCTCGCGCCGGGGGCGGCCGGCGGCGGGGTCTGGGCAGGGGCGCTGGCGGGCTCCTTGGGAGCGCCGGGCACGTCCTGGGCGGGCTTGATCAGCACCTGGACCTTGGAGCGGCCCCGGAGCTTTTCCAGCAGGTCGCGGACCTGGTCATAGGTGAGGAAGCGCACGATCTGCGGCCGGGCGGCCTCGAGCGTGATCGGCTGCTCCATGCGCCGGTCCTCGACCTTGACGAGGGCCCAGCCGCCGTCGGTCTGGAACGGACCGACAACCTGCCCCGCCTTGGCGACCTTGAGGTTGGCCTCGTAGGCCTGGGGCATGACGTCGGTGGTGAAGTAGCCGAGGTCGCCGCCGTTGAAGCGGGTCGCCGCGTCGGTGGAACGCTCCATGGCCAGGGCCTCGAAGGAGGCGCCGGTGGCGAGCAGCTTCTTGACCGCCTCGGCTTCGGCCTGGTTCGCAAGGACGATCTGGCGGGCGTGAATCTCTTCCGACTGCTTCGCGAGCTTGAGCTGCTCCTGGTAGAGGCCGCGGATCGCGTTCTCGTTGACGGCGTCGGACACCGTGCCCTCGACCAGCAGGTCGCCGAGGATGCGCTCGCGGGCGGCGGCGAGGCGGCGTTGGGCCGCGGGGTCCTTGTCGAGCTTGCGTTTCAGCGCCTCCGCGGCCAGCAGCTTCTGGTCGACCACCTCGTCCATCACCCGGCGGAACAGGTCGGAGGAGACGTCCAGCGGCTCGCCTTCCCCGATCAGCCCCTGGGCCACGGCTTCGCGCTTGACGTCGGAGGCCCAGACGGTCTTGCCATCGACGCGGGCGACGGCGGTGTCGCCCGGCTCGGGCGGACGTTCGGCCCCGCCCCGCCCCTGGCAGGACGCCAGCACCACGCAGACGCACATGGCGGCGACGACTTTGCCGACAAGGCCTGGAATGCGGGTGAAACTCGCCTGCGCCATGCGGCTCGACCTCGACTTGAAAACCGCGCCAGGGCGCTCCGCCTCCCTAGCCATTTACGCGAGGGGATGCAAAGGTCCGCGCCGATCAATCGCCGCCCAGCCGATCGCATCGGGGCGGGCCATATTCTTGGGAGGATATTTTCATGCGTGAAGCCGTCATCGTTTCCTATGCCCGCACGGGCCTGGCCAAGTCCGCCCGGGGCGGCTTCAACATGACGCCGACGGTCACCATGGCCGCCCACGCGATCAAGCACGCGGTCGAGAAGTCCGGCGTCGACAAGGGCGCGATCGAGGACGTGGTCCTGGGCAACGTGGCCCACGGCGGCGGCAATCTGGGCCGCCAGGCGGCGCTGCTGGCCGGCCTGCCGATCACCACCTCGGGCGTGACGGTGAACCGCTTCTGCTCGTCGGGCCTGCAGACCATCGCCATGGCGGCCAACAACGTGCGCAACGACGGCGCCGACGTGGTCGTGGCCGGCGGCGTGGAATCGATCTCGATGCCGAACACCGGCGCGGGCGGCCCGGCCAACTTCGATCCGGAGCTGACCAAGCTCTATCCGGCCATCTTCATGCCGATGATCGACACCGCCGACATCGTGGCCAAGCGCTACAATGTCAGCCGCGAGTCCCAGGACGAATACTCGCTGGAAAGCCAGCTGCGCATGGCGGCCGCCCAGCAGTCCGGCAAGTTCAAGGACGAGATCGTCCCGATGAAGACCAAGATGAAGGTGGTCAACAAGGAGACGAAGGAAGAGACCATCGTCGACTACGTGGTGGACCGCGACGAGTGCAACCGCCCCGACACCACCCTGGAAGGCCTGCAGAAGCTGGCCCCGGTGAAGGGCGAAGGCAACTTCATCACCGCCGGCAACGCCAGCCAGCTGTCGGACGGCGCCGCGGCCGTCGTGATCATGGAAGCCAAGGAAGCGGCCCGCCGCAACCTGGAGCCCATGGGCGTCTTCAAGGGCTGGGCCGTCGCCGGCTGCGAGCCCGACGAAATGGGCATCGGCCCGGTCTTCGCGATCCCGCGCCTGCTGGAACGCCACGGCCTGAAGATCGAGGACATCGACCTGTGGGAGCTGAACGAGGCCTTCGCCTCGCAGTGCCTCTACAGCCGCGACAAGCTTGGCATCGATCCCGAGAAGTACAACGTCAACGGCGGCTCGATCGCCATCGGCCACCCCTTCGGCATGACCGGCGCGCGCCTGGCGGGCCACGTGCTGCAGGAAGGCAAGCGCCGCGGCGCCAAGAACGTCGTCGTCTCGATGTGCATCGGCGGCGGCATGGGCGGCGCGGGCCTGTTCGAAGTCTTCTAAGATCCTTCCTTCCCCACGAGCGGGGGAGGAAAAAGATCGGGCCCTTCCCTCGCGGGGAGGGCCCTTTTCTTTGGGCTGGCGGTTAACCCTGGTCACGGCAAGTCGCGTTGACACACCCCAGGTGGCTGCTTAAGTCTCGCGCGCCCCGAAAAGAGCGGAATTTCCGGGCAGGCGAAGGCCTGGAAACCTTAACCGCCATTCGTCCCGCCACACATTCCGGACTCCTCACTTGAGCATCTTCCAACGCTTCTTCGGCTCTTCCAACGACCGTAGGGTCAAGACCCTCACGGCCCGGGTCGCGAAGATCAACGCGCTCGAACCCAAGATGCAGGCGCTGTCGGACGACGACCTGCGCGCCAAGACCCAGGAGTTCAAGGACCGGCTGGCCAAGGGCGAGACGCTCGACCAGCTGCTCGAAGAGGCCTTCGCCGTGGTGCGCGAGGGCGCCAAGCGCGTGCTGGGCCAGCGGCATTTCGACGTGCAGCTGGTGGGCGGCATGGTGCTGCATGAGGGCGGCATCTCGGAAATGCGCACCGGCGAGGGCAAGACGCTCGTCGCCACCTCGCCCGTCTATCTGAACGCCCTGACCGGGAACGGCGTCCACGTCATCACGGTCAACGACTACCTCGCCCAGCTTCACGGCGACTGGATGGGCCAGGTCTATCGCTTCCTCGGCCTCAGCGTCGGCGTGATCGTGCACGGCCTGAGCCAGGGCCAGCGCAAGGCCGCCTACGAGAGCGACATCACCTACGGCACGAACAACGAGTTCGGTTTCGACTACCTGCGCGACAACCTGGTCTACGACCCCGAAGAGATGGTCCAGCGGGGCCACAACTTCGTGATCGTCGACGAGGTGGACTCGATCCTGATCGACGAGGCGCGCACGCCGCTGATCATCTCGGGCCCGACCGAGGACCGCTCCGAGTTCTACAAGACCATCGACCTGGTCATCAAAGAGCTGATCAAGGACCCGACCACCTACGACTTCGACGAGAAGCAGCGCCAGGTGGTGCTGACCGAGGACGGCCAGGAGAAGATTGAGGAGGTCCTGGTCGAGGGCGGCCATCTGGCCGAGGACTCCGCCGGCCTCTATGACGCGGCCAACGTCTCGGTGGTGCACCACGTCAACCAGGCCCTGCGCGCCAACATCCTCTATACGCGCGAGAAGGACTACATCGTCCGCGGCGGCGAGGTGATCCTGATCGACGAGTTCACCGGCCGCATGATGCATGGCCGCCGCCTGTCGGAAGGCCTGCACCAGGCCATCGAGGCCAAGGAAGGCGCCCACATCCAGCCCGAGAACCAGACCCTGGCCTCGGTGACGATCCAGAACTATTTCCGCCTCTATTCGAAGCTGTCCGGCATGACCGGCACCGCGGCGACCGAGGCCCAGGAATTCGGCGACATCTACAAGATGGACGTGCTGGAGATCCCGACCAATCGCCCGGTGGCGCGGATCGACGACGACGACGAGGTCTACCGCACCGAGGCCGAGAAGAACCGGGCGATCCTGAAGCAGATCGAGGACTGCTATTCGCGCGGCCAGCCGGTGCTGGTGGGCACGGTGTCGATCGAGAAGTCCGAGGCCCTGTCGAACCTCCTGCAGGCCCATAGCTTCGAGCGCGACGGCAAGATCGTACGCGGCATCCCGCACAACGTGCTGAACGCCCGCTACCATGAGCAGGAAGCCATGATCGTGGCCGACGCCGGCATTCCCGGCGCGGTGACCATCGCCACCAACATGGCCGGCCGCGGCACCGACATCCAGCTGGGCGGCAACATCGATATGCGCGTCCTGAAGTGGCAGGACGAGCAGCGCGGCCTCGGCATCGAGGTGACGCCCGAGCAGACCCAGGCGCACAAGGTCGAGATCGAGGAAGACATCCGCGGCCTGAAGGAACAGGCCCTGGCCGCCGGCGGTCTCTACGTGCTGGGCACCGAGCGCCACGAAAGCCGGCGGATCGACAACCAGCTGCGTGGCCGGACGGGCCGCCAGGGCGACCCGGGGCGTTCGAAGTTCTTCCTGTCCTGCGAGGACGACCTGCTGCGCATCTTCGCCGGCGAGCGCCTGGACTCGATCATGCGCACCTTCGGCGTCCAGGACGGCGAGGCCATCACCCACAAGTGGCTGAACGGCGCCATCGCCACGGCCCAGAAGCGCGTCGAGCAGCGGAACTACGAGATCCGCAAGAACCTGCTCAAGTACGACGACGTCGTGAACGACCAGCGCAAGGCGGTGTTCGAGCAGCGCGCCGAGTTCATGAACGACGCCGACCTGTCCGAGGTCGTGGTGGAGATGCGCCAGGACACGGTCGAGGACCTGGTCAACCGCCACCTGCCGCCCAAGGCCTATGCCGAGCAGTGGGATGTCGAGGGCCTGGACGAGCACGTGAAGAGCCTGCTGGGCCTCGAGCTGCCGATCGCCCAGTGGGCGGCCGAGGAAGGCATCGCCAACGAGGAGATCCAGGACCGGATCCAGAAGGCGGCCGACGCCCGCGCCGCCGAGCGCGAGGCGATGATCAGCCCCGAGCAGATGCGCACCATCGAGAAGAGCTTCCTGCTGCAGATGATCGACCTGCAGTGGCGCGAGCACCTCTCGCACCTGGACCACCTGCGCAGCGTGATCAGCTTCCGGGCCTACGGCCAGCGCGACCCGCTGAACGAGTACAAGACCGAAGCCTTCACCCTGTTCGAGAAGCTGCTGGTCGACCTGCGCCAGAACACCACGCGCTGGCTGATGACCGTCGAGTTCCAGTTCGCCGAACCGGAACCGCCGCCCTCGATGGCGCAGTTCCAGGAGATCCACATGGATCCCCTGACCGGCGAGAACGCCGCCCAGATGGGCGCCCTGCCCGACGGCCTGTCGCCGGAACAGCGCGAAGCCCTGCCGATCTCCGCCCTGCCGGACGGCTGGGAGAGCACCGGCCGCAACGCCGCCTGTCCCTGCGGCTCGGGCAAGAAGTTCAAGCACTGCCACGGCGCCCTGGTCTGAGGACCAGGGGCCGGCCCGACTCTCAGGCCAGCGTGACGAAGAGTTCCGACTCG
Source organism: uncultured Phenylobacterium sp. (assembly GCA_945952175.1). Lineage (GTDB taxonomy): Bacteria > Pseudomonadota > Alphaproteobacteria > Caulobacterales > Caulobacteraceae > Phenylobacterium. The sequence continues at coordinate 5,771 of CAMFHW010000194.1, forward strand.
ATCACCCACTGGCCGGTGACCTTCTTCCAGCAGGCCAGATAGGTCCCCGACATGTCGGGATGGCCGCGCCATTGCGCGGTCCAGGTTCCGGCCTCGGCGGCGCGGCTGGCGGTCGCGTCGAGGCTGACCTGCGTCGAGGTGCGCACATAGGCGATGAAGGCCGGATCGCGGAACTGGACGGCGAAGGCGTCGAGCACGGCCGAAGTTCCGGAAATTACGGACCCGTCGCCCGCAATGACGGTGATCGCGGCGTCGAAGAATGGTTTCAGACGCGGCGCATCATGCTGAGCGATGAACTTGTTAGTGAGCTTACGCCTTGCCAGGATTGAATTTTCTGGTGTCGTCATAGTTTACACGGCGCCAACAAAGTCTTGGCGAATTGATACTTATGAACAATTCCAATTAACGATTCGATCGAACCGGTTATTTACGAAGCTCTACCATTATTTGCGATGTTATGTCGCAGTCCAAGCGGCCATACACGAGAAAAGGATGACCCAATGTCCAAATTCCTGAAGAGCTTCGTGGCCGACGAATCCGGAGCGACCGCGATCGAATACGGCCTCATCGCCGCCCTGATCGCCGTCGCCCTGATCGCTGCGATGAACGCGCTCGGTACGAAGGTGTCCGGCACCTTCAGCAACGTCGCCAACGCGATGCCGTAAGCCAACCGCCGGCGGCGGACGGATCAGTCGATTTCCACCACGACGGTTCCGACCTTCCCGCCGGCCTCAACCTTTTCATGGGCGGCGGCGCAGGCTTCAAGCGGAAAGCGCCCCGCCACGGCAAGGTCGCGTCGGCCGGTGGAGATCCACCGGCCGATGTCCATTTGGGCCCGCTTGCGCGCCGGGTGCGGCGAGACGGGCAGATAGACCCCCGACACCGACAGGTTCAGGCGCATGAGCGCCCCGGCCGGCACCTCCGGCGTCGCCGCCCCGCGGGTGGCGTAATAGGCGATCGAGCCGTTCATCTTCGCGCAGGCCAGGCTGGCCGCCAGGTTGCCCCCGAAATCCACGTCGACGATGTGGTCGACCCCCGCCCCGCCGGTGATCTCGCGGACGCGGGCCGCGACGTCCTCGGTGCGGTAGTCGATGGCGTGGTCGGCGCCGCCGGCGCGGGCGCGCTCGGCCTTCGCCTCCGAACTGACCGTGGCGATCACCGTCGCGCCGGCCCATCGGGCGAGCTGGACGGCGTAGTGGCCGACCGCCCCGGCGCCCCCGGTCACCAGCACGGTGCGCCCCTGGACCGGGCCCGCCAGGAAGAGACTGCGGTGGGCGGTCATGCAGGGGATGCCGAGCGTGGCGCCTTCGGCGAAGGAGACCTCGTCCGGCAGCGGCGTCAGGAGGTCGAGGTCGAGCTCGATATATTCCGCCGCCGAGCCGAAGGCGCGGCCATTGCGCTGGCCGTTGTAGAACCAGACCCGCCGGCCGACCCAGGCGCTGTCGACGCCCGGCCCGACGGCCTCGACCACCCCGGCGCCGTCGCTGTTGGGCGTGACCCGCGGATAGGCCATCGGTCCCGCCCCGCCGCCTCGCAGGCCGACATCGGAGGGATTGACCCCGGAGGCGCGGACCCGGACCAGGGCCTGGCCATGGCCGGGTTGGGGCGTCGGACGCTCGCCATACTCGAGGACCTCGCGCGCCGGCCCGGTGCGGTCGTACCAGATCGCCTTCATGCGCGGATCCCTAGGCCAGGATGCGGGGGCTGGCCGCGCGCTGGCGGCGGGGAAACGGCCAGTCGATCACCTCGCCCGCGAAC
>CAMFHW010000195.1 GCA_945952175.1 uncultured Phenylobacterium sp.
AATCCATGTCGCCGAGGTGGTCCTCGTCGCCGAGGATGTCCGACAGAACGGCGAAGCCGTCGCTCTCGAGGATCAGGCCCATGGCGATGCCGCTGACCGGCTTCTGGAGCGGGACGCCGGCGTCCATGAGGGCCAGCGAGGAGCCGCAGACCGAGGCCATCGAGGACGAACCGTTGGACTCCAGGATCTCGGAGACCAGGCGGATCGTGTAGGGGAAGTCCTCGTACTTCGGCAGCATCGGGCGGATGGCCCGCCACGCCAGCTTCCCGTGGCCGACTTCACGACGGCCCGGCGCGCCCATGCGGCCGGTCTCGCCGACGCTGAAGGGCGGGAAGTTATAGTGCAGCAGGAACTTTTCGTAATACTTGCCTTCCAGCGCGTCGATCAGCTGCTCGTCGTCGCCGGTGCCCAGGGTGGCGACCACCAGGGCCTGGGTCTCGCCGCGGGTGAACAGGGCCGAGCCGTGGGCGCGGCTGAGCACGCCGACTTCCGACACGATCTGGCGGACCTGGTCGACCTTGCGGCCGTCGATGCGCTTGCCGGTGTCCAGGATGTTGCGACGGACGACGTCGGCTTCCAGTTCCTTGAACACGCCGCCCAGCTTCAGCGGGTCGGCGCCGGCCGGGTTGGCGTCGGACTTGGCCAGGGTTTCGAGCGCCTTGGCCTTGGCCTTGCCGACCGCTTCGTAGCGCTCCTGCTTGGCGACGATCTGGTAGGCCTTGGCCAGGTCCTTGCCGATCAGCTTCTTGACTTCGGCCTTCAGGGCCGAGGTGTCGTCCGGCGTGAACTCGAAGGGGTCCTTGGCGGAATGCTCGGCCAGTTCGATGATCGCGTCGATCACCGGCTGCATGCCCTTGTGGGCGAAGGTCACGCCGCCCAGGACGATCTCTTCCGAGAGCTCCTGGATTTCGGACTCGACCATCATCACGGCGTCCTGGGTGCCGGCGACGACAAGGTCCATCAGGGACTCTTTCTGCTCGTCGAGGGTCGGGTTCAGGACGTATTCGCCGTTGATGTAGCCGACGCGGGCGCCGCCGATCGGGCCCATGAAGGGCGCGCCGGAAATCACCAGGGCGGCCGAGGCCGCGACCATGGCGACGATGTCGGGATCATTCTCGAGGTCGTGGGCCAGCACGGTGGTGACCACCTGGACCTCGTTCTTGAAGCCCTCGACGAACAGCGGCCGGATCGGACGGTCGATCAGGCGCGAGGTCAGGGTTTCCTTCTGCGAGGGCGCGGCCTCGCGGCGCGGGAAGCTGCCGGGGATCTTGCCCGCGGCGTAGTACTTCTCCTGGTAGTTCACGGTCAGCGGGAAGAAGTCCTGACCGGGCTTGGCGCTCTTGGCGTAGACGGCGGTCGCCAGGACCATGGTCTCGCCGTAGGTGGCCAGGACCGAACCATCGGCCTGGCGGGCCATGCGGCCGGTTTCGAGCGTGAGCGTCTTGCCGCCCCACTCGATCGTCTTGCGTTTGATATCGAACATTTTCTCTTCTTTCTCGTCCCGCGGGCGCATTCCCGGCGGGGGCGGACAGGGCGTCGGACTTCCGAAATCCTCTCCAGTCAGACAGGCGGGGATGAGGATTTCGATCGAACCCTCGGCGTTTGGACGGCCCACCTCCAGAGCGGACCGTTTCGCCGCCTTCGTCCTCCGGCCTGTCGCGGAGGGAGCGGCGCTATTTCTCTGTGCCTGATGCGCAAAGCCCCCGCTCTCGCGGGGGCCGACCGGAGGGTCCTAGCGGCGCAGGCCCAGCTTTTCGATCAGGGCTTGATATCGGCCCTCATCGGACTTCTTCAAGTGATCGAGCAACGATCGGCGCTGCGAGACGAGCTTCAGCAGCCCGCGGCGCGAATGGTTGTCCTTCTTGTGGGTCTTGAAGTGCTCGGTCAGGTTGGAGATCCGTTCAGACAGGATCGCGACCTGGACTTCGGCGCTTCCGGTGTCGCCCTCGGAGCGGGCGTGGGTCTTGATCAGGTCGGCCTTGCGGTCGGTGGTGATCGACATCGGTCAATAGTCTCCGCTCGGTCAAAGATGAAAGACGCGGGTGGGTTCGAGCCGTCCCATCCGCATCTCGCAGAGCGCCACCACGACCCCGTCCGCCATGGCTGAAACGGTCCGGGAGCCCGGTGCGAGCCGGGTCCTCAAGGCCTCAACCTGTCGGGGAACGAGAACGATGGGTCGTCCCTGCTTCAGCTTGAAGGCGTCTTCGGTGTTCACGGCCAGCTCCGGGATGTCGTCCAGGGCGGTCTCGACCGGAAGCAGGGCCTCCAAGCAGCGGGCCTTATGGCCCAAATCTTCCAGCATTTCCAGCGATATCGCCGAACCTTCATGGAACGGCCCGACGCGGGTGCGCCGCAGCGCGCTCACATGGCCGCAGGCGCCGAGCCGGTCGGCCAGGTCGCGGACCAGGGCGCGGACATAGGTGCCCTTGCCGCAATCGATCTCGATCTCGACATGGTCGGCGTCCGGCGCGGCGGTGACCCGGGCCTGGTGGATCGTCACGGTGCGGGCCGCGAGCTCCACCGTCTCGCCGGCGCGGGCCAAGTCATAGGCGCGCTCGCCGTCGACCTTGATCGCCGAATAGGCCGGCGGCACCTGTTCGATCTCGCCCAGGAAGTGCGGCAGGGCCGCCTCGACGGCCTGCGGCGACGGCCGCACGTCGGAGCTCGCTGTGGTCGCGCCCTCGCGGTCGAGGGTGGTGGTCGAACGGCCCCACTCGATGGAGAAGCGGTAGGTCTTGTCGGCGTCGACCAGGAACGGGACGGTCTTGGTCGCCTCGCCCAGGGCGATCGGCAGGATGCCCGTGGCCAGAGGGTCCAGCGTGCCGGCATGGCCGGCCTTCTGGGCGTTGAAGATCCGGCGCACGCGGCCCACGGCGTGGGTCGAGGTCAGGTCGTAGGGCTTGTCGAGGCAGATCCAGCCGGAGACGGCGTCGCCCTTCTTGCGGCGGCCCATCCTAGTCCTCGTCGTCCGCGACGTCCGACAGGCGGCGCAGGTCCTGGGCGACCTTGGGATCGCGGAACAGGGCGTCCATGTGCCCGGCGGTGTTGAAGCTCTCGTCGTGGACGAACTTCAGGTCGGGCGTGAACTTCATGTCGATCGAACGGCCCAGCCGTCCGCGCAGGAACTTGGCGTGGCGGTTCAGCGCCTTGACCACCTCGTCGGCATGGCCGCCGCCTAGCGGCTCGACGAAGCAGATGGCGTGCTTCAGGTCCGGGCTCATCCGCACCTCGGTCACCGTGACCGAGACGCCCACGAGGGCCTCGTCGCTGATCTCCTCCTCGCGCAGGATCTCGACCAGGGCGTGGCGGGTCAGTTCGCCGGCGCGAAGCTGGCGCTGGCTCGGGCCTGCGGGGGCGCCGCGGCTGTGGCTGGAATGGCGGGTCATGGGTATCGGCCTCTCTACGCCTGGGGCGCGGATCGGACGCGCCGCTCAGGGAAGCGGCGGCTTCTAGTGCCCGGACGCCGCGAAGTCCAGCGCTAGGCGCCCGTGCGTTCCTTGAAGAAGGCGATCACCCGCCGCTCCGCCTCCTTGGTCGGGCCGTCGTCCTTCAGGTGGACGGTGAGCACCGAGTGCGGCGGCCGCTCGGAGGGCCGGGCGTCCTCGTCCTCCAGCTCGATGGCCTCGAACTTGTCGCCGAACTCGCGCTTGTAGGTGTCGAACCGCGCGTCCGGCACGAAGGCGTCGGACTTGAAGCGCAGGCCGATCATCGACAGGTCCTCGTCGGCGAAGCGCTGTTTGGCGCAGGCGACCTCGCGGGGCGAGGCGTCGATGCCGGCGGCCCGGACCTTCGACCCGGCCGCCATCGGCATGGAGGGCTGGGACAGCACCGGGGCCACCACCGAAGGCTCGGTCATCATGGCCAGCGCGAAGCCGCCGGTGAAGCACATGCCGACCGCGCCGACGCCCTTGCCGCCGCACTCGCCATGGGCCTTGCGCGCCAGGGCCCGGAGCCAGTCGACCATCGGGCTCGACTTGCCGGCCTGCCAGCAGTTGAACTCGCGGCGGATGCAGATGGCGTTGAACATCACGCCCAGCGCATAGCCGGTGGTGACCGGCCGGCCCGGCTCGCCGAACAGGCTGGGCAGGTAGACCGTCATGCCGGCCGCCGCCACCCGGTCGGCGAACTGGATCACCAACGGATGCAGCCCGGGGATCTCGTGCATGATGACGACCGCCGGCCCGGAGCCGCGGCGATAGACCGGACGGGTCCAGGGCCCGTCGGTGAAGTCGAACGTCTCGTACTCGGAAAGCGCCGCCTCGTAGCCCATCGTCACCCCTCCCACTCGGTAAAGCGCAGCGCCTCTCTGCTCCGACCGCGCGCGCCTTCGGCCATCCGCGACAAGGCCGCGGCGATGAATGCCCGCTCGGCGGCGAGGTCATAGAACAGGCGGCGCGGGACACAGTAGCCCAACCCATTGACGACGAAGATCCATAGCTTGCGGGTCGGAATGAGTTCGGTCACGCCGGGCCAGATGATGCGCGCGACGGACATGTCCGACGAGACGGTGAAGGCCTCATCGTCGATCATGAAGGTTGTGCGGCAGGGATTGACGATTCCGCGCTGCACCCAGCCTCGGCGCAGCCGCTGGCGCGAGAGCTGCATATAGGCGAACCAGCACCCGCCGGCCCACATCGCGGTCCCCAGAATGACGAGCCAGGGCGAACTGTCGGGCAGAATCGCGCCAAGCGCTCGAGGCCAAAGGATGGCACCACCAATTGTGGCTACGAAATACAGCACCAAGGGCAGCCAATAGGTCCCCGCCACCCGACTATGCAACACCCGGTTTGCGCCGTTTGTGTCGCTGAACTGGATGTCACCTTCTACGCTAGCCATTGCAGCTCGCCCCCGAGTTCGCCCAGGGCCGAGCTTAGACCGATCAGAGCTTGATCTTCAGCATCGAAATGTCGCCCTCGAAGCCGGACAGCTTCCAGGTCCCGGCCTCCTGGGTGAAGACCAGCATGCAGGGGCCGTTCTTCTTCTGGGTCGCGCAGACCCGACCGTCCGGCAGGGCCTTGAGAGCGCCGGCGATGGCGATGGTGTTCGGCAGCGGCTGGGAGGACTTGTAGCCGTAATACTCGGCGACCGAGCGGAACACCTTGGGCTGGATCAGGGCGTCGCCGGCGAACTGGGCGAGGCTGGGCGCCAGGATCGCGCCGAGCGCGCCCAGCGAGGACGGCTTGGCGCCGCGGCCCTGGGCGATCAGCCGTTCCTCGATCTCGCGTTCGAGCGCCTTGCGGTCGACGTGGGCGTCGAAGCTTTCGCGGTCGTTGTCGCGGATCGCGACCAGCAGGGCATGGACGTCGTTGGCCGCCGTCAGGCGGTGCGCCGTCGCGCAGCCGGACAGGATGAGGGCGACGCCGATCAGGGTGAGGAGCTTGCGCATGTCAGAACCCTCGATGCGCGGAGATCGTGGCGGGATCGCGACGACTTGACCATAGTCGCGATCCCCGATTCCACGGGTGAGCGCTACAGGCTCCGCTTGACCTCTTCGAGCGTGAAGCACTCGATGGTGTCGCCTTCCTGGATATCCTGGAAGCCGCGGAAGGCCATGCCGCACTCGACGCCGGAGCCGACTTCGCCCACGTCGTCCTTGAAACGCTTGAGGGTTTCCAGCACGCCGAGCTCGAGGACGACGATGTCCTCGCGCACGATCCGGACCCGAGCGCCGCGGCGGACCACGCCCTCGGTGACCCGGCAACCGGCCACCTTGCCGACCTTGGTGATGTCGAACACCTGCAGGACGCGCGCGTTGCCCAGGAAGGTTTCGCGCTGTTCCGGCGCCAGCATGCCCGAGAGCACGCCTTTGATGTCGTCGATCAGGTCGTAGATGATCGAGTAGTAGCGGATCTCCACCCCCTCGCGCTCGGCGAGCTGGCGGGCCTGGCTGGAGGCGCGGACGTTGAAGCCGAGGATGGGCGCGCCCGCCCCCTTGGCCAGCATCACGTCGCTCTCGCTGATCGCGCCGGCGCCCGACAGGATGATCCGCGCGCGGACCTCGTCGGTGGCCAGCTTGTCCAGCGACCCCACGATCGCTTCGGCGGAACCCTGAACGTCGGCCTTGATGATGACCGGCAGCTCCGAGATCTTCTTGTCCTGAAGCTTGGCCATGAAGTCGGCCATGGTCACGCCGCCGCCGATCGGGGTCCCGGCCTTTTCGCGCTTCACGCGGGTCCGGTACTCGGTCAGCTCGCGGGCGCGGGCCTCGTTCTCCACCACCGCGAAAGCCTCGCCGGGAGCCGGCGTGCCGTCGAGGCCGAGGATCTCGACCGGCACCGACGGGCCGGCCTCGGTCACCTGCTCGTCGCGCTCGTTGAGCAAGGCGCGAACACGGCCGAAGCTGGAGCCGGCCACGACGATGTCGCCGCGCTTGAGCGTGCCGCGCTTGACCAGGACGGTCGAGACGGCGCCGCGGCCGCGATCCAGCTTGGCCTCGATCACCACGCCGTCGGCGGTGCGGTCGGGGTTGGCCTTCAGGTCCATGACCTCGGCCTGCAGCAGGATGCCTTCGATCAGGTTCTCCAGGCCGAGCTTCTCGGTCGCCGAGACCTCGATCGCCTGGGTTTCGCCACCCAGGCTCTCGACCACGATCTCGTGCTGCAGGAGTTCGTTGATCACCCGGGTCGGATTGGCGTCGGGCTTATCGATCTTGTTGATCGCCACGATGATCGGAGCGTTCGCCGCCTTGGCGTGCTGGATGGCTTCGATCGTCTGGGGCATGACCCCGTCGTCGGCGGCCACGACCAGGACCACGATGTCGGTGACATCCGCGCCGCGGGCGCGCATGGCCGAGAAGGCGGCGTGGCCGGGCGTGTCCAGGAAGGTCACGCGCTGGCCGTCGGCCAGGCGCACCTGGTAGGCGCCGATGTGCTGGGTGATGCCGCCATGCTCGCCGCCGGCGACGTCGGCCGCGCGCAGGGCGTCCAGCAGCGAGGTCTTGCCGTGGTCGACGTGACCCATCACGGCCACGACCGGGGGACGGGGCTCCAGATGATCGTCGATGTCCTCGGCGCCGATGAAGCCTTCTTCGACGTCGGCCTCGGAGACGCGACGGACCGTGTGGCCGAATTCGGTGGCCACCAGCTCGGCGGTGTCGTTGTCGATGACGTCGTTGATCTTCAGCATCACGCCCTGACGCATCAGGAACTTGATGATCTCGACGCCGCGGGTCGCCATCCGGTTGGCGAGTTCCGCCACGGTGATGACGTCCGGGATGACCACTTCGCGCGCGGCCCGGACCTGTTCCTGGCCGCCGCCCTTGCGCTTTTCGCGTTCACGCTCGCGGGCCCGGCGAACCGAGGCCAGCGAACGCATCCGTTCGACGGCGCCCTCATCGTCCCCGGCCACGGCCTGGATGGTGAGGCGGCCTTCGCGGCGCTGGGTCGCGCCCTTGACGCGGCTGATCGCCTTGTTGGCCGGGGCGTTGGCGGCCTTGCGGCGCGTATCCTCGTCGTCGTCCGGCCGGCGGTCCATGTTGAGCGAGCCGGGGCGCGGCGCCTGGCGGGCGGCGCGCTGGATCTCGGG
>CAMFHW010000196.1 GCA_945952175.1 uncultured Phenylobacterium sp.
GGCGAGGACCGATACATAGCCTAGCTTCTCCATCTTCTGCAGCACGTTGGTGATGGCGCCTTTTGTCATCAACAGCGCACGCGCCAGTTCGGCCGGGGTCTGGCCGTCCCCGGCGCGCAGCATGTAGCGCAGCAGTTCGAAGTGAGCGTATGTCATGCCCGCCGGCAGGTGCCGGGTCACGGCCATACGCAGGTAGTATTCGATCACCCCGATCTCGGTGAACACCTCCACATAGGGGTGGTTCTGCGCGGCGGGGTAGTTCTGGAGCGCGGACGAGCCCATGCGCGCCTCCTTTCGTTCAACCTTGAACGATATGGGGCGTCGATGTGGCGGCTTCAAGGCGTCGGGCGCAGATCCGTCTTGATACCTCCTTTATGTGGGGAGCCGGGATGCGGAATGGAAGTCTGACGCGCGCCCGCGCGAGACTGCGGCCTCGCCCCCGCCCGTCGGCGGCCGGCCCAGGATGTCCATGACCGCTCCCGAAACCGCTCCCCCCGCCGCCGGCCGACGCTTCCTGCCCCTGGCGATCGGCTCCATCGGCGTGGTGTTCGGCGACATCGGCACCAGCCCGCTCTACGCCTTCAAGGAAGCCATCGGCCAGGCGGCCCGCGACGGCCTGACCCGGCCTGAGGTCCTGGGCGTGGTCTCCCTGGCCCTGTGGGCCCTGATCATCGTGGTGACGATCAAGTACGTCGCCTTCCTGATGCGCGCCGACAACAAGGGCGAGGGCGGGGTGCTGTCGCTGATGGCGCTGGCCCAGCGGGCCGTGGGCCGGCGCACGCCGCTGATCCTGGTGCTGGGCCTCGGCGGGGCGGCCCTGTTCTACGGCGACGCGGCGATCACTCCGGCCATCTCGGTGCTCTCGGCCATAGAGGGCCTGCGCTCGGTGCCGTCGCTCGCGCCGCACGTCACGCCGGCCATCGTCATTGGCATCACACTGGGCATCCTGATCGCCCTGTTCCTCGTCCAGGCGTCGGGCACGGCCAAGGTGGCGCGTTTCTTCGGGCCGGTCTGCCTCTTCTGGTTCGCCGTCATCGCCGCCCTCGGCGCCGCGCACATCCCCGACGCGCCTGGCGTCCTGATGGCGATCAATCCCTGGTATGGCCTGAGCTTCCTGATCACCCAGGGCGCGGCCGGTGTGCTGGTCATGGGCTCGGTGTTCCTGACGGTCACGGGCGCCGAGGCGCTCTATGCCGACATGGGCCATTTCGGCCGCTGGCCGATCCAGGCCGCATGGCTGTTCGTCGTCCTGCCGGCCCTGGCGTTGAACTATCTCGGCCAGGGCGCCCTGACCCTGGCGACGTTGCGCCATGTCGGCGGGACCAACTTCCAGAATCTCGACTGGTTCTTCCTGCTCGCGCCCGAGGCCCTGCGCGCGCCGCTGGTGGCGCTCGCGGCCATGGCCACGGTGATCGCCAGCCAGGCGGTGATCACCGGCGCCTTCTCCCTGTCACAGCAGGCGATCCAGCTCGGCCTGCTGCCGCGCATGACGCTGACCCGCACCTCCGCGACCGAGGCCGGCCAGATCTTCGTGCCCGAGGTGAACATGCTGCTGCTGGTCGCCGTGGTCCTGCTGGTCGGCGTCTTCAAGTCGTCCAGCGGCCTGGCCCAGGCCTACGGTCTCGCCGTCACCGGCACCATGGTGGTCACGACCTCGCTCGCCGCCATCGTCGTGCGCCGCGCGTGGAAGTGGAGCTGGCTGGCCACCCTGGCGCTGATCGCGCCCCTGCTGATGGTCGACCTGACCTTCCTGGGCGCCAACGCGCTGAAGCTGCTGTCCGGCGGCTGGGTGCCCCTGGTCATCGCCTCGGCCCTGATGGCCCTGATGGGGGTCTGGGTGAAGGGCTCGCGCCTGCTGTCGGAAAAGCGCCGCCGCGACTCGCTGCCGCTCGCCGATTTCCTGACCCTGATGGCCCCGCGGGTGAAGCGCGTGCCCGGCACGGCGGTCTATCTCACCGCCGATCCCGCCACGACGCCCGGCGCCCTGCTGCACAACCTGAAGCACAACAACGTGCTCCATGAGCGCAACATCCTGCTGGCCATCGACATCGCCGAGGTGCCTCGCGTCTCCGACGAGGACCGCATCAGCTACCAGCCCCTGGCCGCCGATTTCGGCGTCGTGCGCCTGCGCTACGGCTTCATGGAGCGGCCCAGCATCCCGCGCGGCCTCACCGCCCTGCGCAAGGCCGGCGTGCCGTTCGACATCATGAACACCTCGTTCTTCCTCGGCCGGCGCACGGTGGTGGCGAGCCCGTCCTCGCGGCTCGACCGCTGGCAGGAGAAGCTGTTCATCTTCCTGACCAAGAACGCCGCCAGTCCGACGGACTTCTTCCAGATCCCGCCCGGCCGCGTGGTCGAGCTGGGCGCCCAGACCACGGTCTAGGGCCAATCTCCACGACGTCATGGCCGGGCTTGTCCCGGCCAGCCATGGTCTCCGCTTTGAGAATCCAAGAACCGCCTGGGTGATCATGGATCGCCGGGACGGGCCCGGCGATGACGGCGTTGGAGGTGGCCTACCGCTTGACCCGCGCCTCCTGCAGCCCTTGGCGGGCCAGGGCGTCGGCGTGCTCGTTCAGCTCGTGGCCGGCATGGCCCTTCACCCAACGCCAGGCGACGTCGTGGTGCGAACGCGCGGTGTCCAGCCGCCGCCACAGGTCCTCGTTCTTCACCGGCTTCTTGTCGGCCGTGCGCCAGCCCTTGGCCTTCCAGCCATGGATCCACTCCGAGATGCCCTTCATCACATAGGTGCTGTCGGTGTGCAGCTCGACCTTGCAGGGCTTCTTCAGGCTCTCCAGCGCCTGGATCGCCGCCATCAGCTCCATGCGGTTGTTGGTCGTGTCCGGCTCGCCGCCCTTGATGTCGCGCCGGTGCTCGCCGCTGATCAGGATCGCGCCCCAGCCGCCCGGCCCCGGATTCCCCGAACACGCGCCGTCGGTATAGATCACAACGCTGGGGGTCACGCCGGAGCCCCGAACAGCACCAGGTCCGGCGCCTCGCGGTGCACCGCCAGCTTGCGCTCGTATTCCAGCGGGTCCTTGGGTTTCACCAGGGCGCCCGCGGGCGTCGCGCCCCAGTCGGCCAGCCGCGTCAGGAAGAACCGCATCGCCGCGCCATGCGCCAGCACAGGAAGGGCGGCGCACTCGGCGTCGCTCAACGGGCGATGGGTCTCGTAGCCGGCCACCAGGGCCCGGGCGGAGGTGATGTTGAAGCTGCCGTCGGCCTCGAAGCACCAGGCGTTCAAGGCCACGGCGATGTCGTAGGCATAGCTGTCGACGCAGGCGAAATAGAAGTCGATCGCGCCGGCGAACTGGCCGCCCTGGAAGAAGACGTTGTCCGGGAAATAGTCCGCATGGACGATCCCCTCCGGCAGGCCGGTCGGCCAGCGAGCGGCGATGCGGTCGAGGTCGCCCCAGATCTGGTCCGCCAAGCCCTTCTTCAGGCCATCCGCCGCCGCGCCCAGCCGTTCGAACATCGGCGCCCAGGCCGCCTGGCCCAGATCGTTGGCGCGCTGGCCCTGATAGCCCGCGGCCGCCAGGTGCAGCCGCGCAAGGCCCGCCCCGGCCTCCTTGCAGTGGGCCGCCGTCGGCCGCCGGACCGACAGGCCGGGCAGGAAGGTCACGATCGCCGCCGGCTTGCCGCGCACGGTCTGCAGCAGCTCGCCGGCCCGGTTCGCCACCGGCGCGGCGCTCGGATAGCCATGATCCGCCAGCCAACGCAGGAGGTTCAGGAAGAACGGCAACTCGTCCGCCCGCACCCGCTTCTCATAGATGGTCAGGAAGAAGCGGCCCTTGTCGGTCTCCAGCAGGAAGTTGGAGTTCTCCACCCCCTCGGCGATCCCCTTGAACGCCTGCGGCGTCCCCAGGTCGAAGCGGGCCAGGAGCTCGGCGAGTTCCTCGTCGGTGATGTCGGTATAGACGGCCATGCGCCGCCGGGCATGGGCGAGCCCGGCCCGGGGGTCAAGACGTCATCCGTCGCCCGTGATAGTTTCGGCGGACCTGGAGGCCCCCATGATCTCTCTGAAGCTGGAACAGATTGGCCAGGACATCGTGATCATCTTCGACGAGGCGGCGCGAGCGGCCCTGGATCTCAAGCTCGGCGACAGCGTCCACTTCCAACGCACCGACGCCGTCGTCGGCGTCGCCGCCCACGATGTCGACCACGACGCCCGCATCGCCCGCGCCCGCTCGTTCCTCAAGCGCCACCAGAAGACCTACGACGCCCTGTCGGGGCACTAGGTCTTCGGCATCCACGCCGGCCAGTCGACGGTCACCGTCCGGCCGTCGGCCGTGAGCGGGCCCCCGATGCGGTCGAGGCGCAGCAGGGCCATGGCGCGGCCGTCGCGGCCGGACAGCACCTCGCCGGCGCGCAGCTCTCCGGCCAGCACCTCGGTCCCGAAGGCGGGCGGCGGGCCGTCAAAGGCGATGGGCAGCATGCGGTTCTTGATCTGGCCGCGGCGCTTCATGCGCGAGGTGGTCTCCTGGCCGACGAAGCAGCCTTTCTGGAAGTCGATGCCCTCCAGCAGGTCGAAATCGGCCTCGATCGGATAGGTCTTGTCGGTTCCCCAGTCGGCCGCGCCGGGCACGCCCAGGGCCAGCCGCCAGACGTCATAGGCGTCCTCTCCGACCGTGGCCGCCTGGTCGACGCCGTAGCCGCGCGCGCCGAGTTCGGGCCGGCGCGGGTCGGCGACCCAGCCCGCGCCGCTCTTCGGCCCCAGCGCCGCCAGCACCGGCGTGTCATCCGCCGCGATCTCCACCTTGGCTCGCAGGCGGTACATCGTCAGGCGCTGGGTCAAGGCCGTGCGCTGGTCGGCCTGCACGTCCAGCCAGGCGCCGTCTTCGCGGCCGACGACGAACAGGTCGAACAAAAGCCGTCCTTGCGGGGTTAGCAGCGCTCCGAAGCGCGCCTCACCGGGCGCGAGGGTTTCGACGTCCTGGCTGATCAGGTTGTCCAGGAAGCTCCGCCAGTCCGGACCGCCCAGGCGGATCAGGGCGCGGGAGGCGAGGGCGGCGATGTCGGGCGCGTCGGTCATGGAGTCGCAGTTAAGGATGGTTCGTGTGGAGCGCCAGCGGCCCGGCCCCTATACAGGTCGGATGGCCCGGGGGTCCTTCCCGATTCTGTTCATCACGGCGACGCGCATCGGCGACGCAGTGCTGTCGTCCGGCCTGATCAAGCGTCTGTCCGACGAGATCCCCCAGGCCCGCTTCACCATCGTCGCCGGCCCGGCTGCCGCGCCTCTGTTCCTCGACGTGCCCAATCTCGACGAGATCATCGTCTTCGAGAAGTCCAAGGACGGCGGCCACTGGTTCAAGTTGTGGCGCCAGGTGCGGGCGACGAGCTGGGGCCTGGTGGTCGACATGCGCGGCTCGGCGATCTCCGGCTTCCTGAAGCGACGGCGCCGCGCGGTGTTCAAGCGCAGCTCCGGGCCGCCGGTGCACAAGGTGATCGAGGCCGCCCGCGTCCTGAAGATGGAGGACGATCCCGCGCCGCCGTTCCTCTACACCTCGCCCGACACAGAGCAGACGGCGGCGGACCTCACGGCCGGCGAGGGGCCGATCCTGGCGCTGGCGCCCAACGCCAACTGGGTCGGCAAGACCTGGCCCCTGGAGCGCTTCGCCCAGGTGGCGATCCAGCTCCTGGGCGAGGGCGAACTGGCTGGCGGACGGCTGATGGTGCTGGGCGGGCCGGAGGACGCCCATGTGATCCAGGCCCTGCGTCACGTCGTGCCCAAGGAGCGGTTCATCGAGCTGGTGGGCAAGGTCGACCTGATCACCAGCTTCGCCTGCCTGAAGCACGCGCGGCTGTTCGTCGGCAACGATTCCGGCCTGATGCACCTGGCCGCCGCCGCCGGTGCGCCGACGCTCGGCCTGTTCGGCCCGTCCGACGAGCGGCACTATGCGCCCTGGGGCCCGAAGACCCGGGTCGTGCGGGGGCCGCGAGATTTCCAGCAGATCGTCGCGGTTGACCCGAGCTTCCAACAGGCGATCTGTCATATGATGGATCTGACCGTCGAGACGGTGGTCGCCGCCGCACGGGACCTGCTGGCCAGGACCTGAGCCCCGAAGCACCCGAGCTCCAAAGGGATAAGATGCCTGAGACCTATGACCTGATCGTCCGCGGGGGCGAAGTGGTGAACCACGCCGGCCGTGGCGCGGCCGATGTCGGCGTGCGCGCGGGCAAGGTCGTGGCGATCGGGGACCTGTCCCAGGCCTCGGCGGGCGAGACCTTCGACGCCAAGGGCCTGACCGTCCTGCCGGGCGTGATCGACAGCCAGGTCCACTTCCGCGAGCCGGGGCTGGAATGGAAGGAAGACTTGGAGACCGGGTCGCGCGCCGCGGTCCTGGGCGGGGTCGTCGCCGTGTTCGAGATGCCGAACACCGAGCCAACCACCACCGATCCGGACGCGCTCGCCGACAAGCTGGTGCGCGCCAAGGGCCGCATGCACTGCGACCACGCCTTCTATGTCGGCGGCACCCACGAGAACGCCCGGTTCCTGGGCGAGCTGGAGCGGCTGCCCGGCTGCTGCGGGATCAAGGTGTTCATGGGCGCCTCGACCGGCACGCTGCTGGTCCAGGACGACGAGGGCATCGAGCAGGTGCTGCGCCACGTGAACCGGCGCGCGGCCTTCCACTCCGAGGACGAGTACCGCCTGGCCGACCGCCGGCCGCTCGCCCGTACCGGCGACTGGACCAGCCACGAGGAGGTGCGCGACGCGGCCTCAGCCCTGGAGTCCACCCACCGCCTGGTGCGCATCGCCACTGGCCTCGGCAAGCGGATCCACGTGCTGCACGTGACGACCAAGGAAGAGATGGCCTTCCTCGCCCAGCACAAGGACGTGGCCAGCGTCGAGGTGACGCCGCAGCACCTGACCCTGACCGCGCCGGAAGCCTATGAGCGGCTGAAGGGCTACGCCCAGATGAACCCGCCGATCCGCAACGCCGAGCACCAGGCCGGCCTCTGGTGGGGCGTGGGCGCCGGCGTCGCCGACGTGCTGGGCTCCGACCACGCTCCGCACACCAAGGAAGAGAAGGCGCGGCCCTATCCGGCCTCGCCGTCGGGCATGCCCGGCGTGCAGACCCTGGTGCCGGTGATGCTGACCCATGTCGCCGAGGGCCGGCTGTCGCTGGAGCGCTTCGTCGACCTGACCAGCCATGGCGCCAACCGCCTGTTCGGCATGGCCGACAAGGGCCGCCTGGCCGTCGGCAACGACGCCGACATCACCATCGTCGACCTGAAGGCCCGCCGCACCCTGAAGCACGAGGACATGGCGAGCCGCGTCGGCTGGACCCCTTTCGACGGCTTCGAGGCCAAGGGCTGGCCCGTGGCCACCATCATCCGCGGCCGGGTGATCATGCGCGACGACGAGATCGTCGCCCCGCACCTTGGCGAGCCGGTGCGCTTCTCGGAGACGCTCGCGGGCTAGAGGTGGAACCGCCGCAGGGCCGCGATGCACTCGGCGGACTTTTCTTCCGGGATGAAGTGGCCGCACTCGATTCC
>CAMFHW010000197.1 GCA_945952175.1 uncultured Phenylobacterium sp.
AGCATGGAGCCCACCATGCCGAAACCGGCGATCATCAGCGCCCACGTCCCCGGCTCGGGCACGAAGTTGTTCGCGATCACGGTGTCGATCTCGATATTGTCCAGGAAGGCCGTGCCGCCCAGGAAGCCGATGTCCGTGCCCCAGCGCAGGCCGGGGCTCAGAGTCACGTGCTGCCAGCTGTCGCGCGGGATATCGACCTGCATATAGTCGTACATGTCGACGCCCTTCGGCACGTAGACGTCGAACGACCGCAGGATGCCCACATATCCTGTCCGTGTGGAGCCCGGCCCCGGGATGGTGTTCCCGGCTCCGACGAAGAACTGCGAATAGGGAAGTCCGTATGTCGGGGTGATGACGTCGAGAATGAGATAGTGGTTCGAGGCGTCGCCGACGACCGTCCCACGGATCCGGTTCGTCCCGCCGAGCCCGGAGTCGGTGTAGTGGACACCCAAGGTCTGGTCCTCGAAATCGAGGGTGTAGATCGCGGCGTGGGCGGCGCCGGCGACCATCGCGGCCGCAGCCGCCAATAGCAAAGTCTTCATGATGAACCCTCCCAGGTTGCGGGGAGGGGGCATTTGAAGCCGGGGCCTGTCAACCATACTCCCGACATAAGCGAACGGGATGGGCCGCCGCCGCGAGCTGGCCGGGGACAGGAGCATCAATCTGGCGAATGGCGATCGAGTTCCCCGAGGCAGGCTTCAGCAGAAGGCGCGCAGGAGGCGATCGATATAGGTGGTGCTGCTAGCCCAGCGGTATTCCGGCATGCCGACCAGAATATGGGCGATCCCGATCAGGGCGCAGAACAGGGCTTCGCCGTCGGCCACCGGGTCGTCTGCCGCCGCGTGGGGGAGGGCGGCGAGCAGCTTGGAGAAGCGCTGCAACTCGGGGACGACGTCGGCATCCTCGATGAACCAGGTGTCGTCCTCGGTCTCGCGGTGGTCCTGGATCAGGAAGACGACCTTGTAGCGGGCCGGGAACCGCAGCCAGTAGTCGACGAAGGTGTGGGCGACCCGGCGCAGCCGCGCGCGCGGGTCGGTCTCGGCCGCTTCCGCCCCATCGAGCTCGGCGAAGAGGGGCGCGAAGGCCTCCGACCAGAGGGCGCGCACAATGGCGGTCTTGTTGGGGAAGTAGCGGTAGAGGGTCATGGCCGGCATGCCGGCGCGCCTGGCGATCAGCCGGATGCTGAGGCCGGCCACGCCGTCGGCCTCGAACAGCTCGCGCGCCGCCTCCAGGATGCGGGCCTGGCCCTCCCTGCGACGCTGTTCCCGGACGCTCATTCGATCTCCAGACACCTGGCCCCAACAGCGAGCCGCTTGACGATGCGTACTTGTACGCATATCGATTTGCGTACAAGTACGCTTCAGCGATGAATAGCGGCCCGGACCCTTGAGGTCCAGTTCAGGCGAGGTGATCAGGATGGGCGATCGAACAGGCCAGGAGGGCGCGCGGATGTCGCGCCGGGTGGCGCTGGGCTTCGGGGCGGGCGCCGCTGGGTTCGCGGCCGTGCAAGGGCCGGCGCAGGCCCAGGCTGCGGCCACTTTGGGGGGCGAGGCGCCCTTGGCGGCTACGGTCGATGTGATCGTGGTGGGCGCGGGGTTCTCCGGCCTGACGACGGCGCGCGGGTTGCGCGCGGCCGGCCACAGCGTCGTGGTGCTGGAGGCGGACGACCGGGTCGGCGGGCGCACCAAGCCCGGCAAGATCGCCGGCGAGACGGTCGACCTCGGCGGCCAGTGGGTGGGGCCGGCCCAGACCCGGCTGCTCGCGCTCGCCAAGGAATATGGGGTGGCGGTCTATCCCCAGTTCACGACCGGCAAGAACATCGTCGACCTGGCGGGGCGTCGCGCGACCTATGAGGGCGAGACGCCGGCGCTCAGCCCGATGGCGCTCGCCGAATTCGCGTTGGCGATCGGCAGGATCGAGGCGCTGGCCCGCAAGGTGCCGCCCCTGCGCCCCTGGGAGGCGCCCGACGCCGAGGTGCTCGACGCCCAGACCATGGAGACCTGGATCCTGGCCAATGCGAAGGCGCCCGCCGTGCGCTCGGCCTTGCGGCTGCTGATCCGGACGCTGGCCTGCGTCGAGGCGGGGGAGGTGTCGCTGCTGGGCATGCTGACCATGGCCTCGGCGGCGGGGAGCTTCAACGAGATGATCTCGACGCGCGGCGGCGCCCAGGACGCCATGCTGCAGGGTGGGGTCTGGCAGCTCGCGGCGAAGATGGCGCAGGAGCTCGGGCCGGCGGTGGTGCTGGGTGCTCCGGTAAGCGCTATCGCCCAGGACGACCAGGGCGTCACCGTCCAGGCTGGCGCGCGCCGCTGGCGCGGACGCTTCGTGGTGGTCACCGCGCCGCCGTCGATGGCGGGCCGGATCCAATATCAGCCGGCCCTGCCGCCGCTGCGCGACGGCCTGACGCAGCGCATGCCGATGGGCTGCGTGATCAAGGTGCATGTGGCCTATGCGCGGCCGTTCTGGCGGACCGCCGGCCTGACCGGGATGGTGCTGTCGGACCGCACCGCGTTCGGGCCGTGGTTCGACCACTCGCCCGAAGGCGGGACCATCGGCGGCCTGGTCGGCTTCTTCGCGGGCAAGAGCGCCCAGCTCTGGGCGGAACGGTCGCCGCAGGCGCGGCGCGAGCAGGTGCTGAAGGACGTCGCCCTCTATCTCGGCGACGAGGCCTTGAAGCCGACCGACTATATCGAAGAGGTCTGGGCTGCGGCGCCTTGGCAGCGGGGCGGCTATGCCGCAGCGCCGGGGCCGGGCGCGCTGACCGCCTTCGGACCGGCCCTGCGCGCGCCGGTGGGCCGCATCCACTGGGCCGGGACGGAGACCGCGGAGGCCTTCGCCGGCTATATCGACGGCGCGATCCGCTCCGGCGAGCACAGCGCCCAGGAGGTGGCGCGCAGGCTCTGAGCGGCGCCTAGCGCGCCCAGGGCAGGGGCCGAGCGATGCGCACCCCGGTCGTGCTCATATCGCAGGCATAGACCAGGACTTCGACGCCGGCGTCGGCCGCGGCCCCCAGGCCCCGGGCGAAGGTGGGGTCCAGGTCGTGGCACGCGGAGAAGGTGTCGCAGTCGGTGCGCTGGACGACGAAGAGGGCGACGGCGCGGTCGCCCCGCGCGACCATGGCCTCCAGCTCCTTCAGGTGCTTGGACGAGCGGGCGGCGACGCAGTCGGGAAACTCGGCCAGCGTGCCTGCGCGGCGCAGGTGGCAGTTCTTGATCTCCAGCCAGCAGCGCGGCCGGTCGGGGCTTTCCAGCAGGAAGTCGACGCGGCTGGCCTGACCGTACTTCACCTCGCGGCGGTGCGAGGCGTAGCCGGAAAGCTCGGGAATGGCGTCAGCGGCCAGGGCCTCGGCGACCAGGCGGTTGGGGTGCATGGTGTTGACGCCCACCAGGCCGCCGTCGGCCTCGACCAGTTCGAGGGTGTGGGCCAGCTTGCGCTTGGGATCGTCCGACCTGGACAGCCAGACGCCGTAGCCGGGGATGTTCAGGCCCAGCATGGCGCCGGGATTGGGGCAGTGGGCGGTGACCGGCGTTCCGTCGTCGAGGATCACGTCGGCGAAGAACCGCTTGTAGCGGCTGACCAGGGTCGCGTGGGTGAGGGGCTGGGCGAAGTCCATGCGAGCGCCGATATAGGCGAGGCACCGAGGCGCTGATAGACCGGATGCAGGCAGGAGAGGTGGTCGATGGGAAGTCCAGGCGCGAACGGCGAAGGCGTGGTCACGGCCGCGGTGCTGATCATCGGGGACGAGATCCTGTCGGGCCGCACCCAGGACACCAACCTGCGCGACATCGCCAAGTATCTGGGCGTGCATGGCGTCGACCTGTGCGAGGCGCGCACGGTGCCGGACGTGATGGAGGAGATCATCGCCGCGCTCGACGCCCTGCGGTCGCGCTACGACTACGTGATCACCACCGGCGGTATCGGGCCCACCCATGACGACATCACCGCCGACGCGGTGGCCCAGGCCTTCGGGGTCGAGCTCTATGAGCATCCCGAGATCCTCGAGATGATGACCGCCCGCTGGGGGACCGAGATCAATGCGGCGCGGCGGCGGATGGCGCGGGTGCCGGTGGGCGGCGACCTGGTGAAGAACCCGGTGCAGGGGCCGCCCGGCTTCACCATCGGCAATGTGTTCGTGCTGGCCGGGGTGCCGGTGATCATGCGCGGCATGCTGGAGGACGTGGGCCCACGGATGCGGACCGGCGCGGTGGTGCTGTCGCGCACGGTACGGGTCGAGGGCACGGGCGAGGGCGCGATCGCCGCGCCGCTGGAAGCCGTGGCCAAGGCGCATCCGGACATGAGCCTGGGCAGCTATCCGTTCTTCGACCAGGGCGTGTACGGCTCCAACCTGGTGCTTCGCGGGCGCGATCCCGGCGAGCTGTCGGCCACGGTCGGCGAATTGATCGCCGCGCTCGAGGGCGCGGGGATCGGCGGGGTGCGCGAAATCGAGGCGACCTGACATCGCCCGGCAATGGAAAGGCCGCGCGGAACGCGGATTTCCGCCCTAGGCTAAGGTAGCGAATCCAACCGGCGCGACCCCCGCGCGCCCCTGAGACAGGCGAACGGCGAGCGTGTCGGTCTATCCGGTGATCATGTGCGGCGGCGCGGGCGTGCGGCTGTGGCCGGCCTCGCGGCCAGAGCGGCCGAAGCCCTTCACCCCGCTGACGGGGGCGCGATCGAGCTTCCAGGAGACGGTGCTGCGGGTCGCCCCCCTGGGGCCGGTGCTGGTGGTGGGCGGGATCGCGCACCGCAGGCTGATCGAGGCCCAGCTGGCCGAACTCGGGATCCCGGCCACCATCCTGCTGGAGCCCGCGCCGCGCGACTCCGCCGCGGCCATGGCGGCGGCGGCGGCCTATGTGCAGGCCCACGACCGCGAGGGCGTGATGGTGGTGGTGGCCGCCGATCACCACGTGCCGGACCCGGCGGCCTTCCAGGCGGCGGCGCGGGTGGCGGTGGAATCGGCCAAGATCGGGCGGATCGTCACCCTGGGGGTGAAGGCGCACTATCCCTCGACCGCCTATGGCTATATCCGGCCGACGGCGGGGCAGGGGGCCCGGCTGGTCGAGGCCTTCGTCGAGAAGCCCGACGCCGAGCGCGCGGCCCAGTACCTGAAGCAGGGCTATCTCTGGAACAGCGGCAACTTCGTCGTGCCGGCCGACCTGCTCGCGCGGGAGCTGACCGCCCATGCCCCGGCGGTGCTGGCGGCGGCGCAGGCGGCGGTGAAGACGGCGCGCAACGACAATGGCGTGCTGCTGCTGAGCGAGGCCTTCCTCGGCGCGCCGAAGATCTCGATCGACTATGCGGTGATGGAGAAGACCGGTCGCGCGGCGGTGCTGCCGGTGGATTTCGAGTGGTCGGACCTGGGCGCCTGGGACGCGGTGCTGGAGGCCTCGGCCAAGGACGCGGCGGGCAATCACCTGAGCGGGACGGCGGTGGCGGAAGACTGCCAGACCAGCCTGATCCATGCGGGGCCCGGCATGCGGGTGGCGGCGGTCGGGCTGCGCGACATCGCGGTGGTCGCCGAGGCGGGCCAGGTGCTGGTCTGCGACCTTGAGGCCAGCCAGTCGGTCAAGACGGCGGTCGAGGCGCTGAAGGCGCGCGGCCCGCAGGGTTTCACGAGCCTGGCCGAGGCCAGCGCCTGGTACGATCGCTGGCTGCGCACGGGGGCCCTGCCGCTGTGGTGGAGCCTGGGCGCCGACCGCGAGCGGGGCGGGTTCCACGAGGGCCTGAGCGCCGACGGCGAGCCCCGGCCGGCGCCGCGCCGCGGCCGGGTGCAGGGGCGGATGCTGTACGTCTGGGGCCAGGCCGGGCTGATGGGCTGGAAGGGCCCGTGGCGGGAGGCGGCCCAGCACGGGCTGGCCTTCATGCGTGAGCGGTTCGTGCGACCGGATGGGCTGGTCCGCGCCCTCGTCGGGCTGGACGGTGCGGCGCTGGACGACGGTGCGGCCCTGTACGACCAGGCCTTCGCCCTGCTGGGCCTGGCGACGCTGCACACCGCCGAGCCCGATCCTTCGCTGGTCGCCCAGGCCTACGCCTTGCGCCAGGCGCTGGAGGCGCTGCGCCACCCGGCCGGCGGCTTCCGCGAGGCCGGCGACCATCCGTTCCAGGCCAACGCCCACATGCACCTGTTCGAGGCGGCGCTGGCCTGGGAAGAGGCGGGCGAAGGCTCCTGGGCGGCGCTGTCGGACGAGATCGCCGGCCTGGCGCTCGGCGTGTTCATCGACCATCGCGGCGTGCTGTCGGAGTTCTTCGACGCCGAGTGGAAGAGCGCGGCGGGCGACGACGGGCGGCTGGTCGAGCCCGGCCATCAGTTCGAGTGGGCCTGGCTGCTGGACCGTTGGGGCCGCAGGCGCGGCCGCGCCGACGGCCAGATCGCGGCCCGCGCCCTCTACGACGCGGGGCGGAGCGGGGTGGATCCGGTGCGCGGTTGCGCGGTCAATGCGCTGTGGGACGACCTGTCGATCCGCGACGACGGCGCGCGTCTGTGGCCGCAGACCGAACACCTGAAGGCGGCCGTGACGCTGGGTGAGCAAGAAGAAGCGCTGCAGGCGGCCAATTGCCTGAAGTCCTATCTCGAGACACCGGCGGTCGGCGTCTGGCGCGACAAGCTTCGCGCCGACGGAACCTTCGCCGATGAGTCGGCGCCCGCCACGTCTTTCTATCATATTCTCTGCGCGGTTCGGTCGTTGACCGAGAGCTATCCACCACCTTCACGCTAGGAAACCGGTTACCGGCCCGGCGATTGCTCGGGGACCCTCGCCAAGGGGATTTTGGTTCATTAGGGAACACGGGGGTTCCGGTGGTTCGCCGCCGAGGCCCGGTCTGGAGCATTTGTCATTCATGTCGAACACTTCGATTCCGGGTCTGCTTCCTGCGCCCACCAAACACGCCAAACTGATCGCCTGGGTGCAGGAGGTCGCGGCGCTGACCACGCCTGACCGGGTTCACTGGTGCGATGGCTCGGACGCGGAATGGCAGGCCCTGACGGCGGAGCTGGTGAAGAGCGGCACGCTGAAGCCGCTGAACCCCGAGAAGCGCCCGAACTCGTTCTACGCCGCCTCTGACCCGCGTGACGTGGCGCGCGTCGAGAGCCGCACCTTCATCTGCTCGGAAGATCCGGCCGACGCCGGCCCGACCAACAACTGGCTCGACCCCAAGGAAATGCGCGCCGACCTGCAGGACCTGTTCAAGGGCTGCATGAAGGGCCGCACCATGTACGTGTGCCCGTTCTCGATGGGCCCGCTCGGCTCGAAGATCAGCCAGCTCGGCGTCGAGATCACCGACAGCGCCTATGTGGCCATCTCCATGCGGGTGATGACCCGGATGGGCGCCGGCGCGCTCAAGGAGCTGGGCGAGGACGGCTTCTTCGTGCCGGCCCTGCACACGGTGGGCATGCCGCTGGCCGAGGGTCAGGCGGACGTCGCCTGGCCGTTCAACGAGATCAAGTACAGCGGCCACTTCCCCGAGCGCGGGGGGAT
>CAMFHW010000198.1 GCA_945952175.1 uncultured Phenylobacterium sp.
GCCATGGCCAGCGCCGCCTGCCGCGCGGATGCTGAGGCTCTCACGTCCGGACTCCGCTGCGCATCTCGCCCCCTACGGCCTCACCGTCCCGCGGAACGATGGGGAGCGACATCCCGAAGTCCTGACGAAACCCTGTCGAAGACCTGATATTTGCGCGCTGAGGACCCGCCGCGTCAGGCGCCGGCGCGGGCCAGATCCGCAGCCTCAGCCGCCGAGCGGCAGTGGTAGCGCAGGCCGGGATCCTCGCAGAAGTCCGGCCAATGACCGGTGGTGCGCCAATACTGGGTAAGGCCAAGGCGGGCCGCGAGGAACATGAACCGGGGGTCTTGCCGGAACCTGCGCATGTAGGGGCGGAACAGCGTCTCGGTGCCACCCTGAAGCCGCAGCAGCGCGTCTGGCCGATCGAGCATTCCGTAGGCGGCGTCCAGCCGTCCGAAGCCGCCATAGAGCTGCACGTGCCAGGGGCTCCCCGCTCGCCCGCCGCCCGTGGCCAGGGCGAGATCGACGTTGCGCGGTGTCGGATCGGCGCGAGCGGTCAGATACGAGCGGATCTGGCCCTGCTGGGTCGCCATCGAAATGGACTCCACGCCACCTTCATCGATCCGGCGCAGATAGGCCCGGCTGTCGCCGAACCGCAGTTCGAAGCGCTCCGAGGCCTCGCGCACCGATGGAAGGTCGGGCCAGATGCGCAGCGCGTCCTGCAATTGCCCGCGCGCGAGCGAGGTCCGGCCCTCATAGGCAAGGGCGTCGACCAGGCCGATCCGGGCCTCGGGATCGAGCGGCGCCAGCGCGACCGCCCGTCGGGCCGCGTCGGTCGCATCGCCCATCCGCCCGACCTGCTGGAGGGCAAGGGATCGCGCCCGGTGGAGCGCCGGCAGGTCCGGATCGTCCGCCAGGCCCGCCTCGAGCGCCGCCAACCGTCCCCGCCAGTCCGAACGGTCGAGGCCGGCCGCTTCCGCCAGGCGCAAGAGGCCGGGCCGCGCGCCGAGCTCCCGCGCCGCCGCCAGGTGCTCCGCGGACGCCCGCCTGAGGGCGGCGATCTCGGACGGCCAGGCCGGGTCGCTGAAGTTGACCTCGGCCTGCTTGGCTTCCACCAGGCTGCGCCAGGCCATGGCGGCGCCCGACCGCGGCTGTCGGTCGGTGACTTTGCGCAGCAGGCTCAGGGCGAACGCGTCGGGATCGCTGCCGGCGCGCTGACAGGCGGTCACGAACAATCTCAGGTTGGCGGCGTCCAGCGCCTCGCGGTCGGACAGCGCTTCTTCGAGGCAGTCGAACGCCCGTGCGAGCTGGGAGGCGGCCGCGGTCGGCAGCGCGTCCAGATTCTCCGCCGAGCGCGTCAGGGTCCCGGTCCAGACGAGGTCGTCCGTCCTGGCGTCCGACAGGCGGATATCGAGGCGATGTGCGGGGCCGACCGCGGTCGCGGTGACCTGACTCACATAGCCCCGGCGGGGCCCCTTGCGCGCGTCGCCCGTCTCTATGCTGACGGGGCGGTCCGCCAAGGCTTCGGTCAGGTCGGTCTCCAGCCGCCGCCGCAGGCCCGCCGAGGCCTGGACATCCGGACCATCCGTGGCCAACAGCAGCCGCAGCGGAGCGGTGTCGCGCACCCTGGAGTCGCCGCCCAGGATCGCACAAAGGGCGAGGCCTGCCGCGAGGCCCGCCCTGGCGATGACTCGGCCGAAGCGATGCGAGCCGATGCTCGGACGCGGCTGTGCGGCGCCCACGCCCGGCTCGGCGGCGTGCAGGCGATATCCGACGCGTGGGACGGTTTCGATCCGGAAGCCCGCGGCGCCGAAGCCCTCGGCGACCTCACGCAGCCGCGAGATCGCCCGATGGATCGCGTTGTCGCCTACGATCACGCCGCCCCAACAGGCCGCGATCAGGTCGTCGCGCGAGACCACCTCGCCCGCCCTGCGGGCGAGGGCCACGAGCACCTGCATGACGCGTGGATCGATGACCACCTGGCTGACCGCCAGGCGAACCTGGCGCAAGGCCGGCTCGATCTCGAGCGCGCCCAGCCGAAACGGCGCCGTGTGGGCCAAATCCACAAAGTCCGAAACCGAAGATTCCGACGGCATGGCCGGTCTCCTCCCCCACGGCGGAGCTTACCAGGGCCTGGCCTGGACGCCACCAGCCGATGGAGGACCGCTTGCCCGGCGATCAGGCCGCGCGGATCATTCGTAGCGCAAGGCGCGCCCGGGCTCGGCGCGCGCGACCCGCAGCGCCTGTTCGGCCACGGTCAGGGCGGCGACCAGGATCGCGGCGACGGTGGGAAGGAGGAAGTAGGCGGGGTTCAGGGCGATACGCTGGTCGAATCCGGCGAGCCAGGGGCGCATGGCGAACCAGGCCAGCGGCCAGGCCACCAGATTGGCCAGCACCACCGGGCGCAGGAATTCGCCCAGCAGAAGGCGTACGATGTCGCCCGTCGAGGCCCCGAGCGTCTTGCGGATGCCGATTTCCTTGGTGCGCCGGCTGGTATTGAACGCGGCCAGGCCGAAGAGACCCATGCAGGCGATCATCACGGCCAGCACGGCGCCTAGGGCGAACAGCTGCCCCCGCCGCGCGTCGGGGTCGTAGAAAGGCTTCATCGCCACACGCACGGTCTCGGCCTGGAAGGGGGCGTCGGGCGCCAGCGCGCGCCAGGTGGCCTCCAGGCGCTTGGTCATCGCGGCCTCGTCGCCGGGCTTCACCCGCACCGCGACGCTCATGTCCCGCTGCCGGTCGGGTGGCCCAAGCGTACTGTCCTGCATGTAGATCTGCGGCGGCACCGGATCGCGGGGCGAGACGAAGCGCACGTCGCCCGCCACCCCGACAATGGTGGCGATCAGCCCGTTCTTCGCGCTGGTCCTGAGTTTGACCTGCTGACCCAACGCGTCATGCGGCCGTCGGAACCCCAAGGCGCGAGACGCCCCCTCGTTGATGACGAGGTTGAGGCCCCGATCCGCCAGGCCGTCGCCCTTGAGCCCGTGGGCGTCGTCGAGGCCGTGGGCCAGGTCCAGGGCCCGGCCCGCCACCATGGGCAGGCCATAGGTCTCGAAATAGTCGACGCCGATCATCTCGACGGTGAGCGTGGGCTCGATCTGCGGGTTGCTGACCAGCTGGATGTCGGTGTTGGCTTCGCTGCCGGTGGCGGGACGGCGATCGGAGCTGGTGGCCGAGATCGCGCCGGGCGTGCGCCGCAGCGCCTCGACGATCGCGGGCCGCCGGCCGGCGAGCTGCGCGGCGCCCACGCCCTTGACGATCACGAGGCCGTCGCGGCGGAAGCCAGGATCGGCGTTCCGCACATACTGGATCTGGGCGAAGATCACCGCGGTGCAGATCATCAGGCAGATGGCGATGGCGAACTGGAAGATCGCCAGGCCCTCGCGGACCCTGGCCCCGGCGCGGCCGCCGCCCGGAGTGCGGGCCGAGGCCAGCACGGCGGCGGGCCGGAAGCCCGAAAGCACCATGGCCGGATAGATCCCGGCCATCAGGCCGACCAGCAGGCACAGGCCGAGCAGGGGGGCGAGCACGCCGCCCGCGCCGAGATAGGTCATGCGGATGGGCTCGCCCAGCATGGCGCTGATCCCGGGGAGGGCGAGCTCGGCGATCGCCGCCGCGACCAGGCCGGCGCCCAGCGCCACCACCACGGATTCGGCCGCGAACTGCACGACCAGGGCCCGGCGGGTGGCGCCCATCACCTTGCGCACGGCGACCTCACGGGCGCGCATTCCGGCCCGGGCCGTGGCCAGGCTGACATAGTTCACCACCGCGATCAGCAGGGTCACGACCCCCATCAGGCCCAGCGAGCCTATGAACAACGGGTCCGCGCCGGGCTTGAAGGCGTCGCCGGTCTTGCTGTCGGCGAAGTGGATGTCGATGAGCGGCATGAGCCGGTAGTGGATCATATGGTGGGGAATGTGCTCGCCGCCCCGCCGCTCGACGAACGCGTCGAGCCCCGCCGAGATCGCCTGGGCGTCGGCCTTCGAACGCAGGCGCACATAGGTGTAGAGCGTCGAGCCGCCCCAGTTGGTGAAGACGAATTGCGATTGCGGGATCACTTCGGGGGCCAGGCGGACGAGGAAGCCCAGGGCCAGATGGGTGTTGGCCGGCAGGTCCTTCAGAACCGCGGTGACGCGGTAGTCCCGCGGCTGGCCGTCGATGACGAGGGTCAGGCGGCGGCCGAGCGCCTGGTCGGTCCCGAAATACTTTCGGGCCATCTGCTGGCTGATCACCAGGCTGGAGGTGTCGTCGAGCGCGTGTTCGGCGCTGCCTGCGGCGAAGGGCAGTTCGAAGACCTTGAAGGTGTCGGGATCGGCCAGGATGATCTGCTCATAGGCTTGGCGATCGCCCGCGCGCACCACCACATCGATATCCATCAGGCGCGCGCCCGCCACGATCTGCGGGAAGTCGGCGCGCAGGACGGGCAGCATGACGCCCTGGGTGCTGGGCTGTTCGGCGGGCGGCCGCCCGGGGAAGTTCGACAGCAGGTTCACGCGGTAGATGTTCCTCGCGTCCGGAATCCAGCGGTCGAAGCTGGTCTCGAAGCGGACCACCAGCGCCAGGGTGAGGCAGACGGCGACGCCAAGCGCCAGGCCGAGCGTGTTCAGCAGCGCATAGAGCCGGTGGCGGGCCAGCGTGCGATAGAGCGACAGCGCGTAGTTGCTCCACATGGCGGGCCTCACGCGGCCCGGCGGGCGGAGACGATGATCCGCCCGTCCAGCATGTTGACCACCCGTTTGGCGAGGTCCGCGTGGGCGGGGGAGTGGGTGACCATGACGATGGTGGCGCCCTCGGTGTTGAGGCTCCTCAGGATGTCCATCACCTGCTCGCCGTTCTCGCTGTCCAGGTTGCCGGTGGGCTCGTCGGCCAGGATCAGCGCCGGTCGGCCGACGATGGCGCGGGCGATGGCCGCGCGCTGTTGCTGGCCGCCCGACAACTGGTGGGGATAGTGGCGGGCGCGGTGGCCGATCCCGACGCGGTCCATGGCGGCCTCGACCCGGGCCTTGCGCTCGCGCCCGGCCCAGCGACGATAGACCAGGCCAAGCTCGATGTTCTCGGCGATGGTCAGCTCGTCGATCAGGTTGAAGCTCTGGAACACGAAGCCCAGGTTGTCCCGCCGAAGCCGCGCCAGCGCCGCCTCGTCGAACGCGCCGATGTCCTCGCCCTTGAACAGGTAGCGGCCGCTGGAGGGGCGATCGATCATGCCCAGGATGTTCAGCAGGGTCGATTTCCCGCAGCCCGACGGACCCATGATGGCGACGAACTCGCCCTCGTCGATCTGCAGCTCGATGGCGCGCAAGGCGGTGGTCTCGACCTCGTCGGACCGGAACAGGCGGTGGATATCGGCGAGGGTGATCATGGGGCGACCTTCAGCGCAGTATCAGTTGAGCGTAGGGCTCGAGGCCCGAATAGGACGAGACGACGACGCGGTCTCCCCGGCCGAGGCCGGAGACGACCTCCACCTGGCGCGGATTGCGGCGGCCCAGCGTGATGGCGTGGCGGTCGGCGCGATCGCCGCCGGGGCGCAGCACGAAGGCGAAGGCTCCGCCGGAGCCCTCCATCCACGCGCCGTTCGGGAGCACGAGGGCTTGCCGCGTGTCGCCGAGGGTCAGGCGCAGGTCCAGGGTCTGGCCGCGGCGCAGGCCGGCGGGCGGCGCGCCCTGGAAGGCGAACTCGGCGCGGAACCGGCCGCCGCTCACCTGGGGCAGCACCCGCGTCACCTCGACCGGCAGGGTCTTGCCCGCCACGTCGACGCTGGCGCGCTGGCCGGTCGCGACGCGGCCCAGATAGAACTCGTCCACGTCGGCGACCAGCTTGTAGGCGCGTTCGGAATCGACCTGGCCGACCGTCTCGCCCGCTTTCAGCGCCTGGCCGGGCTGCAGGGGGAAGTTGGTCAGCCGACCCGCGGCCGGCGCGGCGATCACCAGCGCGCCCAGACTTTCCTGGACCACGCGGAGGTTCGCGTTCAGCCGGCCGGCCAGGGCGCGGATCTGCGCCGCCTGAGCCGCGCCGATCGCGGTCTCGCGCGTCTCGCTGGCCTCCAGCGACGCCAGGCGCGCGCGGTGGTACTCGGCCTCGTCCGAGAAGGTCTTCACCCCGGCGTCGGACTCGACGCCGACGGCGCGCAGCCGCTCGCGCTTGTCGAGTTCGCGCCGGGCCTTGAGCAGGTTGTAGCGGGTCTCGGCCACCTCGCGCTCGCGCTCGGTCTGGGCGCGCTGGAGCGCCAACTCCTGGGCGCTGACGTCGCCCAGCCGGGCGGCGATCTCGGCCTCGCGGGCGGTGACGTCCAGGCGCGGCAGGTAGTCCTCGAAGGGGGCTGGGCGCACCTCGGCCACCTCCACCTCGGCGCGCTTCAGCGAGATGGCGTGCGCGGAGGGCATGAGCCACAGGCCCGCCACCACGGCCGCAAGGGCGGCCGCGCCGACCGCGCCGGCCAGGATCATGCGACGCCCGCTCCTGGCGGGCTTGGCGACGGGCCGGTCCATGGACTCCGAAACGGGTCTCAACGTCGTCATGCGGGGCGGGATATCCTGGTAGCCGCGGAGTAGGTTCGGCTTGAGGCTATCGCAGTTTTCGTCCAGCCTAAGACCGCGTATCCTTTAGGTTTTTCGGCGTCTTCAGGGCTTCGGCGCCCGCTTTCGGACGAGGTGTTCGTTTCCGGACATGGTGGAAGGGCTGTCAAGCGAAACCGGCGTCGTGCTTGTTGTGGACGACGATCCCGACGTGCTGGTCGCCGCGCGGATCCTGCTCGAGCGGAATGGGCAGCGCGTGGTCACGGCCGGCGGCCTCTCGGCCGCTTGGAGCCTGGTGGCCGAGCAGCCGGTCGACGTCATCCTGCTGGACCTGAATTTCACGCGCGGCGCGACGTCGGGCGCGGAAGGCTTTGGATGGCTGGCCGAGATCCGCAGCCACGATCCCGATGCGGTGGTCGTCGTGGTGACGGCGCACAGCGGGGTCAATGTGGCGGTGGCCGCCATGAAGGCCGGCGCCAGCGACTTCGTCATGAAGCCCTGGAACAATGCGCGGCTCCTCGAGACCGTCCACGCCGCCCAGGCCCTTCGGCGTCAGCGCCGCGCGGCGGCCGGGCCGGCGATCGTGGACGACGACCTGCTGGTCCTGGGCGAGAGCCCGGCGATCGGGCGTATCCGCGAGCTGATGACGCTGGCCGCCCCCACCGCCGCATCGGTGCTGGTGCGTGGCGAGCCGGGGACCGGCAAGAGCCTGGTCGCCCGCGGCCTTCACGCCCGCTCCCGCCGTCATGGACGGCTCGTGACCGTCGACGCGCGCGCCCTGGGGGCGGAGGCCGGCGTGGTGACGCAAGCGGCGGAAGACGCCTTGGGCGGCTCGCTTCTTCTCGACGAGATCGCCGCCTTGCCGGGCGCCGGCCAGGCCGAACTCCTGGCCGTGCTGGACTCCGCCCGCGACGTCCGCCTGATCTCCACGACGGCCCAACCCAGGCTGGAGAGCCTGCGTCCGGACCTG
>CAMFHW010000199.1 GCA_945952175.1 uncultured Phenylobacterium sp.
GCGCCGGGTCCCGCCGCCGGCTCGAAGCCCGGCGCGCCCGTGGCCGGCCCCAAGCCGACCATGGCCTTCGAACAGCTGCGCGCCGCCCAGGGGCCGACCCAGGTGGTGCGCGAGCAGTCGGACTACTACCACGCCACCAAGACCACGATCTTCAACGCCCTGATCAACACCATCGACCTGGCGCAGCTCGCCCAGCTCGACACCAAGCAGGCCGGGGAAGAGATTCGCGACATCGTCGCCGAGCTGGTGGCGATCAAGAACGTCTCGATGTCGGTGTCCGAGCAGGACCACCTGGTCCAGGACATCATCAACGACGTGCTGGGCTACGGCCCGCTCGAGCCCCTGCTGGCGCGCGACGACATCGCCGACGTGATGGTCAACGGCGCGGCGCGGGTGTTCATCGAAGTCGGCGGCAAGGTCCAGCTGACCAATGTGCGCTTCCGCGACAACGGCCAGCTGATGAACATCTGCCAGCGGATCGTCAGCCAGGTCGGCCGCCGGGTCGACGAGAGCTCGCCGATCTGCGACGCGCGCCTGCCCGACGGCTCCCGCGTGAACGTGATCGCCCCGCCCCTGGCGCTGGACGGCCCAACGCTCACCATCCGGAAGTTCAAGAAAGACAAGCTGACCATGAAGAACCTGGTGGACTTCGCGTCCATCAGCCCCGAGGGGGCGCGGGTTCTGGGGGTCATCGGCGCCTGCCGCTGCAACCTGATCATCTCCGGCGGTACGGGCTCGGGCAAGACGACCCTGCTCAACACGCTCACCGCGTTCATCGACCCGACCGAACGGGTGATCACCTGCGAGGACGCGGCGGAACTGCAGCTGCAGCAGCCGCACGTGGTGCGTCTGGAGACCCGGCCGCCGAACCTGGAAGGCCAGGGCCAGATCACCATGCGCGACCTGGTCAAGAACTGTCTGCGGATGCGTCCCGAGCGGATCATCGTCGGCGAAGTCCGCGGCCCGGAGGCGTTCGACCTCCTCCAGGCCATGAACACCGGCCACGACGGCTCGATGGGCACCCTGCACGCCAACAGTCCGCGCGAAGCCATCAGCCGGATGGAATCGATGATCACCATGGGCGGCTACGGCCTGCCCTCGCGCACCATCCGCGAGATGATCGTCGGCTCCGTCGACGTGATCGTCCAGGCCGCGCGCCTGCGCGACGGCTCGCGCCGCATCACCCACATCACCGAGGTGGTGGGCCTGGAAGGCGACGTGATCATCACCCAGGACCTGTTCGTCTACGAGATCACCGGCGAGGACGCCGAGGGCGCCGTCGTCGGCCGCCATCGCTCGACCGGCATCGCCCGGCCGCGCTTCTGGGACCGCGCCCGCTATTACGGCCTGGAGCGCGAACTGGCCGAAGCCCTGGACGCGGCGGAGTAGCCGCGTGAGCGCGACCCTGATCACCCTGATCGCCGCCGTGCTCGGCTTCATCGCCGTGGCGGGCCTGGGCCTGGCGGTGACCGGCGGCGACGGCGGCTCGGCCCGCACCGTCAAGCGCGCCCAGACCATCGTCGGCCGCGAATCCCGTGAGACCAAGAGCCGCAAGGCCGCGGCCAACAGCCAGGACACCCGCCGCCGCCAGATCCTCAAGACCCTGCGCGAGCAGGATCGCCAGGCCAAGAAGGCGACGCTCAGCCTCTCGGCCAAGATGCTGCAGGCCGGTCTGGCCGACGACCTGCGCGCCTTCTGGATCGCCAGCGCCATCACGGGCGTGGTGGCTTTCGGCATCGCGATCATGTTGCGCCAGGCGCCTTTGATCGCCCTGGGTGTGGGCTTCGCCGCGGGCTTCGGCCTGCCGCGCTGGGTGCTGGGCTTCCTGGGCAAGCGGCGGACCAAGAAATTCACCGAGGCCTTCCCCGACGCCATGGACATCGTGGTGCGCGGCATCAAGTCCGGCATGCCGGTCAATGACAGCCTGCGGATCATCGGCCAGGAGGCCACCGAGCCGCTGGCGGGCGAATTCAAGCGCCTGGTCGAGGCGCTGGGCATGGGCGCCGGCATGGATCAGGCCCTGGACAAGATGTACGAGCGGATGCCGACCTCGGAGGTCCGCTTCTTCGCCATCGTGCTGGCCATCCAGTCCAAGACCGGGGGCAACCTCGCCGAGGCCCTGGGCAACCTGTCGACCGTGATCCGGGCGCGCAAGCTGATGCGCGAGAAGATCAAGGCCCTGTCGGGGGAAGCCGTGGCTTCGGCCTTCATCATCGGCTCGCTCCCCCCCGGCGTGGTCGCCCTGATCAGCTTCACGAGCCCGGCCTATATGGCGCCGATGTTCACCGACCCGCGCGGCCACATCATGCTGATGGTCGGCGCGGCGATGATGGCGTTCGGCATCTTCGTGATGCGCAAGATGATCAACTTCAAGATCTAGGGCCGGGCCGATGACCCTCGCGGACGTCTCCAACCCGACCAATGTGATCACGGTGATCGTCGCGGTGGCGTGCTTCGCCACCCTGATGAGCATCATCACCCCGATGTTCAACCGCGCCAGCCTGGAGACCCGCCTGAAGTCGGTGTCGACCCGGCGCGAGGAGCTGAGGCGAAAGTCCCGCGAGGCCCTGGCCACCAAGAACCAGGGGCAGGGCGGCCTGCGCCAGACTGACGAAGGCCTCTACAAGAAGGTCGTGGAGCGGCTGCAGCTCTCCCGCCTGCTCGAGGATCCGAAGGTGGTCGAGAAGCTGGCCCAGGCCGGCTTCCGCGGGCCGCGCCCGGTGACGACCTTCTACTTCTTCCGCTTCGTCCTGCCCTTCGTGTTCGCGGCGGCGACGGCCTTCTACCTGTTCGTGATCAACGGCTTCGGCCTGCCGACCATGTCCAAGCTCGCCTTCTCGGTGGGCGGGCTGACGCTCGGCTACTACGCGCCCAACGTCTACATCTCGAACGTCGCGGCCAAGCGGCGGGAGTCCATCGTCGGCGCCTTCCCCGACACCCTCGACCTGCTGCTGATCTGCGTGGAGAGCGGCATGTCGATCGAGGCGGCGATCCAGAAGGTGAGCCAGGAGATCGGGGGCGCCTCGATCGAGCTGGCCGAAGAGCTGACCCTGCTCACCGCCGAGCTGTCCTACCTGCCCGAGCGGCGCATGGCCTATGAGGGCCTGGCCAAGCGGACCAACCATCCCGGCATCAAGTCGGTGACCATGGCCATGATCCAGGCCGAGCGCTACGGCACGCCGCTGGGCGCCGCCCTGCGCGTGATGGCCAAGGAGAACCGCGAGATGCGGGTGGCCGCGGCCGAGAAGAAGGCCGCCCAGCTGCCGGCCAAGCTGACCGTGCCGATGATCGTGTTCTTCCTGCCCGTGCTGTTCATCGTCATCCTGGGCCCTGCGATCATCAAGGTTCAGGACATGATGGGCAGCAAGTAGCCGCTGCGCCGGCGTTTCTGGGACAGGTTGAATATCTCATTCACAGCCTGAACCTGGCGCGGGGCGAGCCTGAGATATTCAACCTGTCCCCGAAACCCCCGCCCGGGATCACGGCGTGGCGCGCAGGGCGTCCCAGGAGCGGCCCGGCGCGCCGGCGGGGCCGGCGGCGGCGCGCAGATAGGCCATGTTGTTGGCCACGGCCTCGGGCGGCAGGTCCTGGCGGGCGATGCGCTCGGCCTCGTCGAAGCGTCCCTGCAGGCCGACCACCAGGGCCAGGTTCTGGCGCATGGCGATGGTGGCTCCGGGCTTGGAAACCGCCTTGCGCAGCAGGCTCTCGGCCTGGGCGTTGTCGCCATGGGTCGCGTAGAACAGGGCGAGATTGCAGAGCGCCGCCGGGTTTTCCGGCGCCAGGGCCAGGGCCTGGCGATGGGCGGCCAGCGCCTCGTCGTCGCGCTCGGCCTGCTCATAGGCGACGCCGAGCAGGGAGGGCGCGCGCCAGTCCTTGGGCGCGAGCTGCTGCGCCTGGCGGGCGGGGTCGATGGCGTAGAAGCCCTGGCCGCGGCCGATCTGGGCGCGGGCCATCTCCAGCAGGCCTTCGACATTGGTCGGCTGGGCCACCAGCACGCGCTGGGCGGCCTCGAGCGCCTCTTCGTACTTGCCCATCGCGCGCAGGGCCTGGGAGAGCTTGATGCCAGCTTCCAGGTCATGCCCGTCGACGTCGAGCTCGCGCGACCAGAAGGCGGCGCGGCCGAGGGGGTCCAGGCGATCGGCCATGGCTCGCTGCTCGGGCGTGGCCTTGCGGGGCGGTTCGGGCGCGGCGGGCGCCGCCGGCTTCGCGGCCGCGGCGCTGGCCGCCGGCTTGGCCTCCTGCGGCTTGGCCTTGCCGAACAGGCCAGCCTCGGCCGGTCCGGTCAGGACGAGGCCGAGCGAGAGGCTGAGGGCGGTTGCGGCGAGGGCCGACATGCGACACATGGAATCCATCCGGCTGGCGATGTTCGCTCATCCTCGCCGGGGCGCTTAAAGGAAGCGTTAAGCATAATTTTTGGAGGCCCCATGACCGAAGTGATCCTCGAGGCCTCCGACAAGACCGTGGTTCCTGTCCAGGCGGTGACCGAGGGCGAACTCGCCGCCCTGCTCGACGCCGGCCCGGCCTTCGTGAAGGGGTTCGCCGCGCTCTCCGAGTTCAAGGCCAAGGCCGGCCAGGCGCTGGTCGTCCCGGGGGCGGACGGTTCGATCGACCGGGTGCTGTTCGGCCTTGGATCGGGCGAGGCGCCGGACGCCATGGCCTTCCGCGCCCTGCCGGCCAAGCTGCCGGTCGGCGACTACAGGATCGCGACGGCGCCCGCCGCGGTCGCCGCCGACCAGATCGCGCTGGCTTTCGCGCTCGGCAGCTACAGGTTCGACCGCTACAAGCCCCGCGCCGCCGAGCGGCCGCGCCTGGTGGCCGAAGGCGTCGACGTGGCCGAGGTGCGCCAGGTCGCCCACGCCTGCGCCCTGGCCCGCGACATGGTCAACACGCCCGCCAACGACCTCGGGCCGCTGCAGATCGAGACCATCGCGCGCGAGATCGCCGAACAGCACGGCGCGACGATCTCGGTGGTCGCCGGCGATGACCTCCTGGACGCCAACTATCCCGCCGTACACGCTGTGGGCCGCGCCGCCGTGCCCGCCCGCGCCCCGCGCATGATCGAGATCGCCTGGGGTGACGCCGACAAGCCGCTGGTGGCGGTGGTCGGCAAGGGCGTGGTGTTCGACACCGGCGGCCTCGACATCAAGCCGTCGGCCGGCATGCGGCTGATGAAGAAGGATATGGGCGGCGCGGCCCACGCCCTGGCGCTGGGTCGGATGATCATGGCGGCCAAGCTGCCGGTGCGCCTCGTCGTGCTCGTCCCGGCGGTGGAGAACGCCATCTCCGGCGACGCCATGCGGCCCGGCGACGTGCTGGCCTCGCGCAAGGGCCTGAGCATCGAGGTGGGCAACACCGACGCCGAGGGCCGGCTGATCCTGGCCGACGCGCTCACCCGCGCCGCCGAGCTGGAGCCGGCTCTGACCCTCGACATGGCCACTCTGACTGGCGCGGCGCGCATCGCGCTCGGCCCGCAGCTGCCGCCATTCTACACCGACGACGACGAACTGGCCGGCCAGATCGAGACCGCCATGGCGGAGGTGTCCGACCCCATGTGGCGGATGCCGCTGTGGAAGGGCTATGTCGACGCCCTCGACAGCGACGTGGCCGACATCAAGAACGACCCCGACGGCTGGGCCCAGGCAGGGTCGGTGACCGCAGCCCTGTTCCTGCAACGCTTCGCGCCCAAGGGGCCCTGGGCGCACTTCGACATCTTCGCCTGGAACCCGCGGGGCCGGCCGGGTTCGCCCGCCGGGGCCGAGGCCCAGGCCATCCGGGCGCTCTACCGGATGATCCGGACCCGGTTCGCATGAACCCAGACACCCTGCGAGACCCGCGCGTGACCCCGATCCGCCCCGACATCGCCAGCCGCGCCCTCGAGGGCCTGGTCCCGGCTCCCGCCTATGTCGATCCCCGCCAGATGCGGGTCAGCGCCGCCGCCGCCGGCATCCACGCCCAGCCCGACCTGGCGTCGGAGCAGCAGGATCAGGTGCTGTTCGGGGAAGTGTTCGAGGTCTTGCGGGAGGAGGGCGGTTTCGCCTGGGGCCAGGCGCGCCGCGACGGCTATGTCGGCTATGTGCCGCTGTCGGCCCTGGCGGCGGCTGGACCCGCCGCGAGCCATCGCGTCTCGGCGATCCGCACCTACGCCTTCGCCGAGCCCAGCATCAAGGCCCGGGCCTCCGGTCCCTATTCGCTGAACGCCCTGGTCGCCGAGGAGGCGCGCGAGGGCCGGTTCGTGAAGGTGGCCGGCGGCGACTGGTTCATCGCTGAGCACCTGGCGCCGATCGGGGTGTTCGAGACCGACCCGGTGGCGGTGGCGGAGCGGTTCCTCGGCGCGGCCTACCTCTGGGGCGGCCGCGAGAGCCTGGGCCTCGACTGTTCGGGTCTGGTCCAGCAGGCCCAGCTCGCCTGCGGTCGGGCCTGCCCGCGCGACACCGACCAGCAGCAGCTGTTGGGCCAGCCCGTCGAGCCGCAGGACCTGGCGCGCGGCGACCTGGTGTTCTGGCGCGGCCATGTGGCCATCATGCTGGACGATAAACGGATCATCCACGCCAACGCCCACCACATGGCGGTCGCCATCGAACCCTTCGCCGAGGCCGTCGCGAGGATCGCCGCCGGATCGACCGGCGAGCCGGTGGCCTATCGGCGGCTGTAGGGCGCCAGACGGCGGGAAGGACGCGGGACGCATGACATTGCCGTATCGCCCCAGCGCCGTGATCTTCGACATGGACGGCCTGTTGTTCGATACCGAGGCCCTCTGGCAGGAGGCGCTTCTGTCCGCCGCCGCCGAGGCGGGGCGCGAGGTCCCGGACGAGGTCTACAACAGCTCCATCGGCGTGCGGCGCTCGCAATGCGGGCCCGTGTTCCGGTCGCATTTCGGCGAGGACTTTCCTTTCGAGGAATTCCACGCGAGCTGGAGACGCCATTTCTGGCTGATCGCCGAGAACAAGCTGGCCTTGAAGCCAGGAGCGCCTGAGCTTCTGGACGCCCTGGACCAGCTCAGTCTGCCGCGCGCGATCGCCACCTCGTCGTCCCGGGCGACCGTCGAACGTCATCTCGGCGCGCACGGCCTGACGCATCGCTTCCACGAGATCGTCTGCCGTGGCGACTATGAACACGGCAAGCCCGCGCCCGATCCCTTCCTGAAGGCCGCCGAGCGGCTGGGTGTCGAGCCCCGTTCTTGCCTGGCGCTGGAGGATTCCCATGTCGGCGTCCGCTCGGCGGCGGCGGCGGGCATGATGACCGTGATGGTTCCCGACCTGCTCGACCCCACGGAGGAGCTTCGCGGCTTGTGCGTCCTCGTCGCGCGCGACCTGAACCAGGTCCGCGAACTGGTCCTGTAGGGCGAGGCGCCCCCAAACGAAAAACGGCGGCCGAAGCCGCCGTTCTCCCAGACGAGATGTCCGAAATCTACTTCTTGGCCGGGGCCGCAGCCGCAGCCGGAGCCGCCGCCGCGC
>CAMFHW010000200.1 GCA_945952175.1 uncultured Phenylobacterium sp.
ATCTACACGTAAGGAGTCGTCGGCAGCGTCAGATGTGTATAAGAGACAGATGCGGTCAAGGGCGACGCCCGCCAGGCCGGCGCCCCGGTCGCGGCCGCCCATCAGCGCGCCGCGATCGCCGCCCTGATGGCGACCCTGTCGCCCGCCGAGCTCGACACGCCCGAGCCCCTGCTGCCCCTGCTCACCGCGGGCCAGTCCGGCG
Organism: uncultured Phenylobacterium sp.; assembly: GCA_945952175.1. Lineage (GTDB taxonomy): Bacteria > Pseudomonadota > Alphaproteobacteria > Caulobacterales > Caulobacteraceae > Phenylobacterium. The sequence continues at coordinate 203 of CAMFHW010000200.1, forward strand.
ACAATGACCGCCAGTACGACATCGAGGTCCTGGGCGACATGGGCGGGCCGGTCTTCGATCCCCTGGCCGCCGCCGACGTGGCCGCGGGCCTGACCGTCGACGCCCTCTCCAACCCCGACCGCCTGGCCCGCCTGATCGACCAGCATCGCCGCGATCCCGGTCAGCCCGGCGCCGGCGAAGTGTTGGACAAGCTGATCGCCACCACCTTCACGCCCGGCCAGGGCCGCCTCGCCGAGGTCGCGCGCCGCATCCAGGCCCGCACGGTTCTCGATCTCGCCGCCGTCGCCCGCGATCCCAAGACCCCGCCGGCGGTCGCCGCCGAGATCGGCCAGCGTCTCGCCGACCTCGCCGTGAAGCTGAAGGCCCAGCCCGGCGCCGACCCCTCCGAGCGCGCCCATCGCACGCGCCTCGCCGCCCTGCTCACCGACAAGGACGCGCTCGCCAAGGTGCTGGACGATCCCAAGCAGAAGCCCGACGTGCCGCCCGGCATGCCGATCGGGGATGACGGGGACTATTGAGTACGCTCTTCCTCTCCCCCCTTGAGGGGGAGAGGGTAGGGTGAGGGGGAAGCTCGGGGCCTGAAAAGGGCCCTCACCTAACCTCTCCCGCCTCAAGGGGGGAGAGGAACAGGCTCGGTCAGTCCCCGGCGAGTTCGCCCTTCAGCGCCCGCTCGATCAGGTCGATCGTGCGGTCGACGCCGAAGATCGCCACGAAGGAGCCGAAACGCGGCCCCTGGCTCTGGCCGAGCAGGACCTCGTAGAGCGCCCCGAACCAGGCGCGCAGCGGCTCGAAGCCCGCGGCCTTGCCGGCCTCGAACACCTCGTTCTGGATCGTCTCGGCGTCTGCGCCGGCCGGCAGGGCCTTCAGGCGCCCGACCAGGTCCTCCATCGCCGCCCGCTCCTTGGCGTCCGGTGCGCGGAAGCTCTTCGAGGGCTTCACGAAGTCCTCGTAATAGTGGATCGCGTAGTCGCTCAGCCGGTCCAGCAGCGGCTCGTTCTGCGGCGTCGCGCCGGGGATGTAGTTGCGGATGAAGCCCCACAGGATGTCCTTGGTCGAGGCGTCCGCCGCCGAGACCAGGTTCAGGAGCAGGGAGAAGCTGACCGGCGAGCCCTTGGCCGGCGGCTCGCCGCGATGGACATGCCAGGCCGGATTGTCGATCGCCGGCGCATTGCCGCCCTCGGCCCGCGCCCGGTTGAACGCGTCGAGCTGCTGCAGGTACTCGTCCGTGGCCTTGGGGATCACGTCGAAATAGAGCCGCTTCGCCGACTTCGGCGACTGGTACATGTAGTAGGCGAGGCTCTCCGGCGCGCCATAGCGCAGCCACTCCTCCATGGTCAGGCCGTTGCCCTTGGACTTGGAGATCTTCTGGTTGTTCTCGTCCATGAAGAGCTCGTAGTGGAAGGCTTCCGGCGGCTCCGCGCCCAGCACCTTCACGAGCTTGTTGGACACCCGCACCGAGTCCACGAGGTCCTTGCCCGAGGCCTCGAAGTCGACGCCCAGCGCCGTCCAGCGCGCCGCCCAGTCCGGCCGCCATTGCAGCTTCACGTGGCCGCCCGTCACCGGAACCTCGGTCGGCGTCCCGTCCTCGTCCGGGAAGACGATGGTGCCCTTCTCGACATTGCGCGACAGCGTCGGCGCCTGCAGCACGCGGCCCGTGGTCGGGCTGATCGGCAGGAAGGGCGAATAGGTCGCCCGCCGCTCTTCGCCCAGGGTCGGCAGCATCACCCCTTGGATCGCGTCGAACCGCGCCAGGATCCGCAGCAGCACCTCGTCGAACCGGCCCGACCTGTAGGTCTGCGTCGACGACATGAAGGTGTAGTCGAAGCCGAACCCGTCGAGGAAGGCGCGCAGGCGGGCGTTGTTGTGCGCCCCGAAGCTCTCGTGCTCGCCGAAGGGGTCGCGCACGCTGGTGACCGGCTTGTCGCGGTCCTCTTCCAGCATGGCGTGGTTGGGCACGTTGTCCGGGATCTTCCGCAGCCCGTCCATGTCGTCGGAGAAGACGATCAGCTGGGTCGGGATCGCGTCTTCGGTGAGCGCGCGGAAGGCGTTGCGCACCATGGTCGGCCGCGCCGCCTCGCCGAAGGTCCCCATGTGCGGCAGGCCCGACGCACCAAACCCGCACTGGAACACAACCGGCCTGTTCAGGGCCTCGAAGGTCGCCACGGCCTGCGCGGCCTTGCCCTGCGCGATCAGGCTCGCAGCGAGATCACGCTCGGCGTCGGTCAGACGCAGGCGCAGGATACGGGCCAGCAGGATGCGGGCCTGTTCGAACGGCCAGCTCTTGGCCTCGCGGGCCTGGGCGGAGAGCCCTTGCAGGGATTGGGACATGGCGCGGGCGTTAGCGCCCAAATCCGCCCGCCTCAAGCGGACTTTTCGCGAGCGGCTGTCGGAGAGCCGTCATAGAACTGCTGCAAGACGTCTGACGTCACGGGGGAGCGACGCCAATGATCTCGCGCAAATCGGTGCTGGGCCTGGCCCTGCTCGCGGGCCTCGCCGCCTGCGGAAAGCCGGCCCAGAAGGCGGCCGGCGATCCCAACGTCATCCGCTTCTCGATCGCCTCGACCGAGAACGTCCAGGCCCAGCAGAAATCCTGGACGCCGTTCCTCGCGGACTTCTCCAAGGCCACCGGCCTGAAGGTCCAGCCCTATTACGGCTCGAACTACACCGCCCTCATCGAGGCCATGCGCTTCAAGCAGACGGAGATGGGCTGGTTCACCAACCAGTCGGGCCTGGAGGCCGTGCGCCGCTCCGGCGGCGAGGTGTTCGCCCGCACCTCCAAGCCCGAGGGGCCGGACGGCTACCAGTCGGTGATCGTGGTCAAGAAGGGCTCGGGGATCACCCTCGACAAGCTGCTCAAGTGCGACCACACGATCAATTTCGGCATGGGCGACGCCAAGTCGACCTCCGGCACGCTCGCGCCCATGACCTACCTGTTCGCGCCGAAGAACATCACGCCCGGCGCCTGCTTCAAGACGGTCAAGTCGGCCAACCACGAGGCCAACCTGCTCGCCGTCTCCACCGGCGTGCTCGACGCGGCCACCAACAACACCCAGTCCATGGTGCGCCTGGCCTCCAAGACCGAGCCCGCGGCCCAGGCGGCGATGAAGAACCTGCAGGTCATCTGGACCTCGCCCACCATCCCGGAAGACCCGATGGTCTGGCGCGCCGACCTCGACCCGGCGATCAAGGCTAGGATCGCCAAGTTCTTCTTCTCCTACGGCGTCGGCGACAGCCCCGAGGCCAAGCGCCAGCGCGCCGTGCTGAAGGAGATCGAGACCGGCCCGTTCCACCCCGCCGACGCCAGCCACCTCCTGCCTGTCCGCGAGATGGAAGCCACCGAGCTGCTTATCGAGGCCAAGAACAAGAACGACCCCACGGCCATCGCCAAGGCCCAGGCCATGCTCGACGCCGTCCACGCCGAACAGAAGGCCAAGGCGGGGTCGTAGCGTCTCATCCGCTCATCCCGGCGAACGCCGGGACCCAGGTCCTATGGCTCTGAAATCGGGCCGAAGGCCGATTGTTCAACCACAAAGGCCACGAAGCACACCAAGGGGCAGCACATCTTCTTCGTGTTCTTCGTGCGCTTCGTGGTTCAAATCGCGGACACGCCGAGGCTTCCGATCTGGATCCCGGCGTTCGCCGGGACGAGCGGGGGTAGGGAGGGTCTCGATCTCTCCCTGTCGTCATCCCTGGGTTGGAGCCCCTAGGCCCCCGCGCAGCCGATCTTCTTCTTCATCGCGCCCACCTCGGCCAGGCTCAACTTGGCGTGGGTGGCCACGGGGATGAACTGGTGCTGCTCGTGGACCAGCTCGAAGCGCTTGCCATCCACCGTGCGCCACACGAGGTTGCCGCAGTCTTCCGGCGCATTGGCGTAGCCGCCCACATAGTCCACCGAGGCGTACACCCCCGGCCGGCTGATATTGGCCGGGTTGTCGTACCAGGTGATGCCGACGATCTTGCGGTCGCCCTTCTCCCCAGCCTCCTTGTTGAACCGCGCCGCGTCGTCGGCCCAGCCCTCGGCCATGCGCAGGGTGTCGGCGTCGAACATGGCCAGCGCGGTCTTGAAGTCGCCCATGTCGCGGGCGCCCAGGAACCTGTCGGTCGCCGCCAGCACCGCCGCGTCGTCATGCGGCGCGACCACCTTGGCGTTGGAGGCCAGCTTGTCCACGCACCGGAAGTCCTGGCTCATGGTCAGCACGCCCTGGGTCGAGGTCGCCGAGTTCAGCGCCGTATCCTGGCCATAGCGATAGCCGCCGAACTCCACCTTGCGACGCCCGCACAGCAGGGTCGCCTTCTTCTCCACCGAATAGAGCGCCTCATCCAGGACCACGCCCTTGCCGCGCACCGTGGCGCGATAGCTGTCCTGCCCCAGGGGCGTGACCTCCAGGCGGGGGTCGGCGGCGGCCTGTCCGAACGACACGGCGGCGAGGGCGGCGGCGAGAAGGAGGGAAGCCCGCATCTCTGCGCTCCTTGTTTGAGGCGAGCGACCTAGCGGATCTGCTCGGGATTGATCTTCTGGAAGTCGACGGTGGTGTCGCGGGCGTCGGCCTGGGACTGCTTGATCTGCTCGGGGGTGCGGCACACGCGCACCGGCATGCGCGAGCCGAGCTGGACGATCTTCTCGCACTTCATCTTGACCTTCTGCTGCTGTTCGAAGGTCAACGGCGCCGCGGTCGTCGAGGGCACGCCCGTCGCCGAAGGCCCGGACGCGGCGATCTGGGCGGGCGCCTGGATGGCGATGCTGAGCGCCACCGACAAGGCGGGAACAAGTAACATCGTGTCGTCCTCGCAAGGGTTGTCCCCGAAACGATGGCACACGCAAAAATCCTCGTCACCGGCAATTGTATCAGCAGGTTACGCATCGGCCGCCGCGCCGGAAACGGCGCACAAATCGTGCGCGAGAATACCCTGAAACGCCCCGTTCAATCGCTCCGCCCAATCTCGAACCACGAAAAGCACGAACGGCTCAGCAGCCCGCCCGCGCGCAGCGCGATCCTTCCGATCCCGAGATCGTCAAGCCTGGCGCCCGTTCGTGTGGGTTCGTGTGGTTCGTGGTTCAAATCCTTCGAGCCCATCGGCCGCCGCGACGCCGCAAGATGAGGAACCACGAACCACACGAATCCACACGAACAAGGGCGATCCGACAGCCAGCAGATCGAATGATGGCGCGCATCGCGCGCGTTCGTGTTTTTCGTGTTTTTCGTGGTTCTCCTTCTTCCGCGGCCCCTGAGCTTGACGATGGCCCGCGCCGACGGCATCGCTGCGCCGAAGCCCTCGGAGCCCCGCCATGATCCAAGTCCCGGACGACATCTTCACCGAGCCGGAAGACGTCGATCCCGACGGCCTGGCCAATCTGGGCCCGCTCGCCCGCCTGGCCGGCGTCTGGGAAGGCCGCGCGGGCGTCGACATCAATCCCAAGGCCGAGGGCCCCGAGCGCCGCGACTTCCTCGAGCGCATCGAGATGCAGCCCATCGACCCCCAGGCCAACGGGCCCCAGCTGTTCTACGGCCTGCGCTACCACGTCCACATCCTGGCCTCCGACGAGGACGCCACCTTCCACGACCAGGTCGGCTACTGGCTCTATGAGCCGGCCACCGGCCTGATCATGCAGTCGCTGGCCATTCCGCGCGGCCAGGTGGCGCTGGCCGGCGGCCGCGCCTCCGACGACGGCAAGACGATCGTGGTCGAGGCCAAGCGCGGCTCCACCGAATTCGGCATCGCCTCGACCGCCTTCCTGGAGGCGGCCTTCCGCACCGACGCCTACCGTCTGGAGATCACCTTCAACGCGGACGGCACCTGGTCCTACGTCTCCGACACCATGCTGATGGTGAAGGGCCAGGACGAGCTCTTCCGCCACCGCGACCGCAACACCCTGACCAAGGTCGCCGACCCCAGGACCAACCCGCTGATGCGTCCCCCCACGACGATCGAGGGATAGGGCTACGCGGCCGCCTACCCCTCCGCCAGCAGGAAATGCCCCTGCAGCGAGGCGATCGGCTTGCTGCGCGCTTCCTGCCAGGCCTCGACGTGGATGTTGGCGATGCGGCGGCCGACCTTGCGCAGGTCGGCCCGCGCATAGGTGGTCATGGCCCGGCCGGGGCGCAGGTACTCGATGGTCACGTCGATGGTCTTGGGCGCCCGGCCGTTCGGCTGGGTGACCGAGAGCTGGGCCAGCGCCGTCATCTCCATGAAGGCCCCGATCACCCCGCCATGCAGGGCCGGCAGCATGGTGTTGCCGATCAGGTGCGGCGCGAAGGGCAGGATGGCGGTCATCTCGTCCCCGGCCAGCTCGGCGCGCATGCCGAGGAACCGCACATAGGGCACGGTCTGCAGGAAGGATTCGAGCTGTTCGGCGGGGACGGCGCTCATGCCTTGTCCTCCGCCACGGGGGTGTCCTGCGGCGTCGCGCCGTGCAGGATGAAGGCCGCCTGGGCGGTGGCGATGGGGTCCGACGGATCCTCGTCCCAGGCCTGGGCGCGCACGAAGGCGATGGTGCGGGTCATCCGGTAGCAGTGCGCCTCGGCGACCACGCCGGCGCGCGGCTTCGCCGGCCGCATATAGTCGATGCGCAGGTCCAGTGTGGCGGTCGGGAACCGCTCCTGCTTGGCAGCGGTGATGGCGAGGCCGCAGCAATGGTCCAGGAGGGCGGTGACGACGCCCGAGGCGATCACCTCGGTCTGCGGATTGCCCACCAGGTCCTCGCGCCAGCCCACGCGGATCGAACCGCGGCTCTCGCCGATCGAGACGAGCTGGAAGCCGAGGGCGGCGGCCTGGGGGACGGAGGTCGCCATCTCGGCCGCGGCGTTCAGGAGGGGGTCTGCGGTCATGTCCCCCGGTGTGGGCCAGGGGACAGGGCGGGTCAATAATGACGGCGGGTCAGGGCGTCCGGCCGTCGCGACGCGGGGAGATGCTTAGATCTGGCCGACGGTGAAGCCGACGAAGGCCAGGGCGACGAAGGGCAGGGTGGCCATCATCAGGCTGGCGAGACCGGACAGGGCGGCGGACGAGGAAAAGGTGCGGGTCATGGTCTTGATCTTTCGGTTTCGTCGAACGTCGGGGAAGAAGTGCGTTCGAACGAGACGCGATATAGGCCCGTACTTTTCCGAATACTCGTTAAGTCTCAGTCATGACCCCGATTTCACATTGTGAATACTATGTAATGTGCGGGCCCCAAGTTCCCTTCTCCCCTCGCGGGACCGCTGCGTTACGCGCTGAGAGATAGGATTTGAGGCGCGCAGGCGTGGA
>CAMFHW010000201.1 GCA_945952175.1 uncultured Phenylobacterium sp.
CGCCATCCAGGCTTCGCTGGCCGAGATGGGCGTGCGCCTGGGCGCTGTCGAGAAGGTGCTGAAGGACGTCGGCTGAGCCGACGGTCCCATTCCAGGAGACGACATGATCATCGCGCTTTTCGCGGCGACCCTCGCGGCGTCCCTGGACCTCCACCTGGTCTGCCGCAGCCAGTACGAGAAGACCGAGACCTCGGTCCGGCCCGCCAATCCCATGGTCGACGGCGAGCTGCATTCCGGCGCGTCGGTGACGCGCACGACGATCACCCGCGCCGGGGTGGCGCGGGTGACGTTCCAGGGTGGAGCGGGGGAACTGACCTATCCCGACGGACGCCGGCGGGCCCTGGGCGAGGTGGCGGCGGATCCCCGCCGCATCACCGCGGACTATCGGCGCACAGGCCTGTTCGGGACAACGATCTGGCGCGTCGAGATCGACCGCATGACCGGGGATGTCAGGGTCGCCAGCGGCGACGATGTCGCCTTCGCGGGCGCCTGCGCGCCGGAGCCGACCTCAGCGAAGTTCTGAGGCCGGCCCCGGCTGCGGGACTTAGTAGCTGCCGTTGGCGATGATCGAGGCGATCAGGCCGGTGGCCAGGGCCGCCATCACCACGTCACCGCTGTCGGTGCGGTAGTAGGCGTAGCCGCGGGGCGGCGGACGCCAGCCGTAGCGGCGGTAGTCGTAGACGATGTATTCGCGGCTCCGGTAGTGGTCGAAGCGCTCGCCCTGGCGCCAGTGACGATAGCCTCGGTCATAGCCGTAGCCATGGCCATAGGCGTAGCCGCCGCGGCGGTTGTCCCACCGGTCGCGATCATCGGGGCGGCCGTCATGGTCGCGGTCGTGGCCGCGCTCGACATAGTTCGGGACGCCGTCGCGGTCGCGGTCGCCATAGGGGCCGCCGCGCCAAGGTTGGGCGGAGGCCGCGGCGCTGGTCATCAGCAGGGCGGCGGTGGCGGCGATCAGAAGCGGCTTCTTCATGTCGTTTCTCCTTCGTTGGTCGCCACCCTAGGCTGGCGAACCTGAACCTCCCGAACGCGCTTCGTTCATTCTCGGTTCACTCGCCGACGCTTCGCCGCGCCGCTAGGGTGGCGCAAACCAAGAGGGGAGACGCGCCATGGCCGTGATCGAGCAGAGGTTCCGCTACGAGGGGGCGGACGGGACGGGCCTGGCCGGTTTCCGCTGGAGCGGCGCCGCCAAGCCCAAGGCGGTGCTGCAACTGGCGCACGGGGCGGGCGAGCACGCCGGCCGCTATCGCGGGCCGCTGGCGCCCCTGGTCGAGGCGGGCTGGCTGATCTATGCCGCCGACCATCGCGGCCACGGCCAGACCGGCGGGATGAGCCATCTGGGCGACTTCGGCCCCGGCGGTGCGGCGGCGGCGGTGGACGACATGGCGGTGCTGAGCCGCCGCGCGCGGGCGGAGAATCCGGGCCTGCCGCTGGTCCTGCTCGGCCATTCGATGGGGGCGATGTTCTCCCAGGCCTATCTGCTGGACCATTCGGAGCTGATCGACGCGCTGGTGCTGTCGGGCACGGCCGGCCCGGGGCGGATCGATCCGAAGACCTTCAACGACGGCTATCCCAATCCGCGCACGGCCTATGACTGGCTGAGCCGCGACCCGGCCGAGGTCGACGCCTACCTGGCCGACCCCTTTTGCGGCATCAACTTCACCAAGGAGTCCAACGCCTCGTTCGCGGCGCTGCGGGAGCGCGAGGCGACGCCGGAGGCGCTGGCCAAGGTGAAGGCGGGCCTCCCGATCTATGTGCTGGTCGGCGACGAGGACCCGATCAACCAGAAGCTCGCGCGGCTGACCCCGCTCATCGACGCCTATCGCGCGGCGGGGCTCGGCGTCGACCTGAAGGTCTATCCCGGCGGCCGCCACGAGATGCTGAACGAGACCAACCGCGACGAGGTGGTGGGCGACCTGCTCGGCTGGCTGGACGGGACGCTCAGCCGCCGCCGTTGATGTTGATCTTCTGGCCGTTGGCGTAGGGGTTGGCGGAGGAGACGAGCCAGATCACCGCGGCGGCGACGTCCTCGGGCGTGCTGACCCGGCCGAATGGCGAGCGGGCGTCGAGCTCGTGGATGTCGGCGATGCCGGTGGTGGCCTTGGTCAGCCGCTTGCCCATCTCGGTGACGGTCAGGCTGGGCGCGACGATGTTGCAGCGGATACCGTGCTGGCGCTCCTCCTTGGCGATGGTGAGCGCCAGCGCCTCCATGGCGGCCTTGCCCATGTTGTAGGGGCCGCCGCGGCCGGCCATGCCCAGGGTGGCGACCGAGGAGATCATCACGATGTCGCCACGGCCCTGGCCGCGCATGTGCGGGATGACCAGCTTGGAGAGGTAATGCGGGCCGAAGGCGTGGACGCGGACCACGCGCTCCATCTCGGCCGGATCGGTGTCGGCCACCGACTGGCCGCGGCTGGCGATGCCGGCGTTGTTGACCAGGATGCCGATGCCGCCGAAGTCGGCCAGGACGTCGGCGACCATGGCCTGGTCCTCGTCCCAGCTCTCGACGGAGGCCTTGTAGGCCTTGGCCTTGCGGCCCATGGCCTCGATCTCGGCGACGACTTCCTGGGCCGCGTCGGCGTCGCTGCGATAGTTGACGGCGACGTCGGCGCCCGCCTCGGCGAGGCCGAGCGCGATGGACCGGCCGATGCCGCGCCCGCCGCCGGTGACGAGCGCCGTGCGCCCGGACAGGTCGATCTGCATGTGGCTTCCTCCCCAGGAATGCTGTCGGCGCCCAACCTAGGGCCCCTGCCGCTGGGTCAGGAAATCGCTGCCTTTGACGCCCGCTGCGTCAAGCGTCACAAGGTTCGAAAACTCGGAATGGAGAACAGCGATGGCCGATGCGACGGCGGACTACATCATCGTCGGCGGCGGCTCGGCCGGATGCGTGCTGGCGAACCGGCTGTCGGCGGACAGCGCAACGACCGTGCTGCTGCTGGAAGCCGGCGGCGACGACCGGCCGACCAAGGAGCCGGGCCAGTTCCTCTCCAACCTGATGATCCACGTGCCGGTGGGCTACGCCCAGACGCTGAAGGACCCGAAGGTCAATTGGCTCTACGCCACCGAGGCCGACCCCGGCACCGGCGGCCGCTCGCACGTCTGGCCGCGCGGAAAGGTCCTGGGCGGTTCGTCCTCGATCAACGGCCTGCTCTACATCCGCGGCCAGCACGCCGACTATGACGGCTGGCGCCAGCTCGGCTGCGAGGGTTGGGGCTGGGATGACGTGCGGCCGTATTTCCTGCGCGCCGAGCACCAGGAGCGGGGCGCCAGCGAGCATCACGCCACCGGCGGACCGTTGAACGTCTCGGACGTGACGACCGGCCACGAGGTCTCGGACGCGGTGATCGAGGCCTGCGTCGAGGCGGGCATTCCGCGCAATGACGACGTGAACGGCGCCGACCAGGAGGGCGTGACCTACTACCAGCTCACCGTGAAGAACGGGCAGCGCTGCTCGGCGGCGGTGGCCTATCTGCACCCGGTGATGAACCGGCCGAACCTGAAGGTCGAGACCCGCGCCCTGGCGGGCAAGGTGATCTTCGAGGGCAAGACGGCCGTCGGCGTCGAGTACACACAGAACGGCGTCAAGAAGGTCGCCAAGGCGCGCCGCGAGGTGATCCTGGCCGGCGGGGCGATCAACTCGCCGCAACTGCTGGAGCTGTCGGGGATCGGCAAGGGCGAGCTGCTGCGCCAGCACGGCATCGAGGTGGTGTCCGACCTGCCGGGCGTCGGCGAGAACCTGCAGGACCACTACGTGATGGCGGTGACCTATCGCCTGAAGCCGCACGTGGTCTCGGTGAACGAGCTGACCAAGGGCGCGCGCTTCGTCGGCGAGATCATGAAATACGCGCTGCAGCGCAAGGGCCTGCTGACCCTCTCGGCCGCGCACATCGCCGCCTTCTGCCGCTCACGGCCGGACCTGGCGGGGCCGGACATCCAGTTCCACATCCTGCCGGCCACCCAGAACCTGGAAAAGGCCATGGCCGAGGGCAAGATGGAGCTGGACAGCGCGCCGGGCCTGACGCTGGCGCCCTGCCAGGTGCGGCCGGAAAGCCGCGGGACCATCCACATCAAGTCGGCCGACCCGAGCGTCCATCCGTCGATCGCGCCGAACTACCTGTCCGATCCGCTCGACCAGGAGGTGGCGGTGGCCGGGCTGAAGTGGGGCCGTCGGATCGCCACCCAGCCGGCGCTCGCCCCCTATATCGACCACGAGATGCTGCCGGGCCCGGACTTCACCAATGACGAGGCCTTGCTGGGCTTCGCGCGGATGGCCGGGTCGACGATCTATCACCCGGTCGGCACCTGCCAGATGGGGCATGGGCCGATGGCCGTGGTCGATCCGCAGCTGCGCGTGCGCGGCGTCGAGGGGCTGCGGGTGGTGGACGCCTCGGTGATGCCGCGGCTGGTCTCCGGCAACACCAACGCGCCGACCATCATGATCGCCGAGAAGGCGGCGGACATGATCCTGGGACGGACGGCGGTGGCGGCGGCTTAGTCCTCGGGTGTCATCCCGGAAAGCCGCGCGAGCGGCTTGTCCGGGACCGATACGCGCAGGGTCTTCCGGATGGATCGGTGTCTATGGGGCCCGGTCTTCCGCTGCGCGGAAACCGGGATGACACGGAAGTGTGGCGGCGCGGTCGCGCGGCAAAAGGGTGCGGCCGTTAATCATTCGACTTGATCGGCGGGCTTGACCGATACTGAGCGTCGATTCGGATCGGCGGGACCATGCGACGCCTCACCTTGCCGCTTTTGACGGCCAGCTATTTCAGCCTGTCGCTGATCCTCGGCCTGTTGATCTGGCGAAACGGGGGCGGCTGGGGCGCCGGCGTGGCGGGCTTCGCCGCGGGCCTCGGGCTCTGCTTCACCTTCCACGGGCTGATCGGGCGGGCGCTGGAGACCACGGGCCTGCGCCGCGAGCTGGCGGCCGTGCGCGAGGCCCACCGCATCATGATCGGCCAGATGGAGGCGCTCGACGCCAAGATGGCCGAGGTGGCCGACGGGGCGGGCGACGAGGCGCTGCGCCGCTCGGAGGCGCTGACCGACGAGGTTCACATCCTGGAGGACCTGGTCCAGGCCATGGGCCGCAAGTTCGAGGAGCGGATGGCCGCCCAGCCGGTCTATGCCGCCGCCGTCGAAGGCCGCGAGCTCGCCCGCGACCGGCGCCAGTCCGCCGCCCTGCTGGAGACCGTCCGCGAGGCCCTGGCCGAGAACCGGGTCGACCTCTACCTGCAGCCGATCGTCGGCCTGCCCCAGCGCAAGACGGTCTTCTACGAGAGCTATTCGCGCCTGCGCGACGAGGACGGCCGGGTGATGATGCCGGCCGAATACCTGTCGGTGGCCGAGCCCGAGGGGCTGGTCACGGCGATCGACAACCTGCTGCTGTTCCGCTGCGTGCAGATCGTCCGCAGGCTGGCCAAGACGGACAAGAAGGTCGGGATCTTCTGCAACGTCTCGATGGCGAGCCTGGCCGACGAGAGCTTCTTCCCGCAGTTCCTCGACCTGCTCACCGCCAACCGCGACCTGGCCGGGGCGCTGATTTTCGAGGTGGGGCAAGCGGCGTTCGACACCCGTGGCGCCATCGAGGCGCGCAACATGGGCAAGCTGGCCGATCTCGGCTTCCGCTTCTCGGTGGACAAGGTGTTCGACCTCGACCTGGACTTCCAGGACCTGGCGCGGTCGGACGTGAAGTTCATCAAGGTGGGCGCGCAGTTCCTGCTGGAGCAGCTCACCGAGACCGACGAGGGCATGATCCTGAAGTCGATGCCGGACCTGGCGGCCGAGGATTTCGCCGCTCTGACCCGTCGCTACGGGGTGGAGCTCATCGCCGAGAAGGTGGAGAGCGAGCGCCAGGTGGTCGACGTGCTGGAGCTCGATATCGGCTACGGCCAGGGCCACCTGTTCGGCGAGCCGCGGCCGATCCGCGACGCGGTGCTGGCCGAGACCGCGCCGCCGAACGACTTCCTGCGCGGGAGCCTGAGGCGGCGGGCAGGGCGGTGAGCCCTGCCGGCGAAGCCGGCCTCTTTCCAATCCCCAATTTTGAGATTTCTCCCCCTTTGAACGCGGAGATCGCGGAGGTTCGCAGAGATCACGGAGGGCAGGACCTCTCTGCGTCCTCCGCGGACCTCCGCGATCTCTGCGTTCAAAAGGCCGCTTGCGCGGCGATGAGGATCTCGATCGCACCGCTCGTAGGTTCCAGAAACAGAAAGGAGCCCGGGTTCACCGGGCTCCTCGCCTTATGATCTGGGTCCCCGCTTTCGCGGGGATGAGCGGTGGGATTGGAGGTGGCTAGGCCTTCTTGTCGAACAGCTTGGCCCAGCGGGGCTTCTTGCGGGTCTTCCAGGAGCCGCGGTGCCAGGCGTCGGAGGCGATCAGCGGGACCACGGTGGTGGCTTCGGCGAAGACCATCTGTTCCCAGGTGACGTCGACCTTGCCCCAGGAGCAGGCCTCCTTGAGCGTCGAGGACGAGCAGGCGCCGTCGCGCACGTCGGCCACGGTGATCTGGACCGCGTACTTATGCATCTCGGCCTCGTGGCCGAGGATCTCGGCGCAGACCACGGTGTCCTGGGCGAAGTTCTTCGGCACGCCGCCGCCGACCATGAACAGACCGGTGGCGCCGGCCGCCAGCTTGATGTCGGTCAGTTCGCGGAAGTCCGCGACCGAGTCGATGGTCAGGTAGGGCTTGCCCGCCTTCATCCGCTCGACCTGGTGCTTGACGAGGCCGAAGCCGGCGGAGCTGTCGGTGAAGGCCGGGCAGAAGATCGGCACGCCCTCGTGGTAGCAGGTCTCGATCAGCGAGCCCGGCTTCTTGGCGTTGCCGGCCGCCAGCCACTTGCCCATCTCCCAGATGAACTCGCGCGACGAATAGGGGCGGGGCTCCAGCAGATTGCAGATCTCGTAGATCGTGCCGTCGCAGTTCTGGAGCTCTTCCTCGTCGATATAGGTGTCGTAGATGCGGTCGATGTAGAGCTCGCGCAGGTCGCGGTCGTCGACGTTCGACTGGGCCTGGTAGTGCTTGAAGCCAAGGGCCTCGAAGAAGTCCATGTCGACGATCGAGGCGCCGGTCGAGACGATCGTGTCGATCATCCCGTACTTCACCATGTCGCGGTAGATGTGCATGCAGCCGCCGGCCGAGGTGGAGCCGGCGAGCGTCAGCCAGGTCGAGCAGGACGGGTCTTCCAGCGACATCGACCAGATGTCGGCGGCGCGCGCGGTGTCGCGGCTGGTGAAGCTCATCTTGCGCATGGCGTCGATGACCGGCCGGGCGTCGTACTGGTCGATCGCCACGTGCTCGACGGTGTTGGCCAGCAGTTCGGCCTTGCGGTTCGTGTTCTGAACTTCAGCGTTCATTCTCTTGACCTCAGAGTTTGAGCGCCCGGCCGAAAACGAAAAGGCGCGGCCCGGACGGAGCGACCGGCCGCGCCTGTGATTCTCAGCCGTCGGCCTAT
>CAMFHW010000202.1 GCA_945952175.1 uncultured Phenylobacterium sp.
GGACCATCCGGGCGTGAAGTTCGTGCGGATCTTCTCGTCGGTCGACGAGACCCGCGCCAGCTTCAAGGCCACCCAGCACGTGCTGCTGGAAGGCATGATCCTGGCGGCCATCGTGGTGTTCGTGTTCCTGCGCGACTGGCGGGCCACGATGATCACGGCGCTGGCCATGCCGATCTCGCTGATCCCGACCTTCTTCATCATGGCCCTGTTCGGCTTCTCGCTGAACGTGGTGACCCTGCTGGCGCTCACCCTGGTCATCGGCATCCTGGTCGACGACGCCATCGTCGAGATCGAGAACATCGAGAAGCGCGTGGCCCAGGGCCGGCGTCCGTTCGACGCGGCCATGGAGGGCGCCGACGCCATCGGCCTGGCCGTGGTCGCCACCACCATGGCCATCGTGGTGGTGTTCACGCCCGTCTCGTTCATGAAGGGCATGGCCGGCCAGTTCTTCCGCGAGTTCGGTCTCACGGTCTCGGTGGCGGTGATCTTCTCGCTGGTGGTCGCCCGCCTGCTCACCCCGCTGATGGCGGCCTATTTCCTGAAGCCGGCGCGCGAGGCGCATCCGCGCAAGCCGTTCGAGGGCCGCTACCGCCGCGTCCTGGAATGGGCGCTCGACCACCGCATCGTCGCCTCCGTGTTCGGCGGCGTGCTGTTCGTCGGCTCGCTGTTCCTGACCCCGCTGCTGCCCACCGGCTTCCAGCCGGCCGGCGATCCCGACTACATCTATGTGAACCTCCAGGGCCCGCCCGGCGCGACGGTCTCGGACATGGAGGCCACCGCCAACCGCATCACCCATGTCTTCGAGGGCCGCCCGGGCGTGCGCGGCGTCTTCACCCAGGTGGGCTCCACGGCCGCGACCGGCGGTCCCGGCTTCGGTGGGGGCGGCAGCAACGACCTGCGCGACGGCACCGTGATCGTGCTGCTGGACGAGCATCGCAGCTTCAAGGGCGACGACCTCAAGAACCAGACCCGCAAGGCCCTGCGCGAGATCCCCGACGCCCGCGTCGGCTTCCTCGACTTCCAGGGCGGCGCCGGCATCGAGCAGGTGCTGACCTCCAACGACCCCGTGGCCCTGCAGAAGGCCGCGCTGGAGCTGGAGAAGGAGATGCGCACCCTGCCGCTGATCGCCGATCCGCGGCCCACGGTCCCGCCGACGGGCCCGGAGGTGGTGGTGCGCCCGCGCGCCGCCGACGCCGCGCGCCTGGGCGTCTCGGTCGACTCCATCGCCCAGGTGGCCCGCGTGGCCACGGTCGGCGACATCGACGCCAATGTCGCCAAGCTGACCGCCGGCGAGCGGCGCATCCCGATCCGCATCCGCCTGCCGGCCGATGCGCGGGCCGACCTCGCCCAGATCAAGTCGTTGCGCGTGCCGACCGCCGCCGGCGGCCTCACCACCCTCGACGCGGTGGCCGATGTCGAGTTCCAGGCCGGGCCGGCGCGGATCGACCGCCTGAACCGCAAGCGCCAGCAGGCCGTCCAGGCCGAGCTGAACGGCACGGTCCAGGGGCCCGCCTTCGCCGAGATCCAGAAGCTGCCGATCATGAAGAAGATCAAGCAGGACCCGACCTCGGCCGTGCAGCCGGCCGAGCGTGGGCAATTGCAGGCCATGCAGGAGCTGTTCAGCTCGTTCGGCCTGGCCCTGTTCGCCGGGGTCTCGATGATCTTCGGCGTGCTGGTCCTCCTGTTCCGCTCGTTCTTCAAGCCGGCGGTGATCCTCTCGGCCCTGCCGCTCGCCGTGGGCGGCGCCTTCCTGGGCCTGCTGATCTTCAACCTGTCGCTGTCGGTGCCGTCGCTGATCGGCTTCCTGATGCTGCTGGGCCTGGCCGCCAAGAACTCGATCCTGCTGGTCGAGTACGCCATCGAGCGCGAGCGTGAGGGTCTCACCCAACGCGAGGCGCTGCTGGAAGCCTGCCGCGAGCGGGCGCGTCCGATCGTCATGACCACCATGGCCATGGCCGCCGGCATGCTGCCCACCGCCTTCGCCCTCGAAAAGGGCGCCGAGTTCCGGCAGCCCATGGCCGTGGCGGTGATCGGCGGCCTGCTCACCTCGACCGTGCTGTCCCTGGTCCTGGTGCCGGTGGTCTACGAGTTCGTGGACGACTTCGAGAACTGGCTGAAGCCGCGCCTCGCCAAGCTGATCACGCCGCGCTACGCCTCGCACCGCCCGACGCCGGACGACCGGCTCTAGAACGTGTCAGCCGAAAGTGTGTGCGGTTTCGGCGTCCGACACGCTCTAAGCGTATGAATCGGAGCCCTTTTCAACGGGTCGGATGACGCTATCCGACCCTAAAGGGCTCTAGGCGCACGACAGGCCGCCCCCTATCCTGGGGGCCCTTTGACGGAGCAGTTTGCATGGGCGGGTTTTCGGCGATCGCGGTGATCGCAGCGGGCTTTCGCCTGATCGGCCGTCATCCGGGCGTCGTGCTCGCCTGGGGCCTGGCCTATGTGGCCGTGGCGCTCGCGCCGCTCATCGCCATCTTCTGGGGCGAGCTGCCGACCCTGATCGGCCTCTATTTCAAGATCATGGAAAGCCTGATGGCCGGCGTGCCGCCGCCGGTCAACGATCCCGAGCTGGTGCGCGCGCAGGGCCTTCTGGTGGCGTTCGAACTCACCCAGATCGGCCTCAACCTCCTGGCCGTGGCCCTGGTCGGGTGCGCGGTCTATCGGGCGGTCCTGGAGCCGGAGCGCAAGGCCTTCGCCTACCTGCGGGTCGGCCTGCAGGAGCTGTGGGTGATCGTCTCGATGCTGGCCCTGGGGCTGCTGCTCTTCGTGGTGCTGGTGGCCAGTTCGACCCTGGCGGGCCTGGTCGGCCAGGCCGTCGGCACGGGCTCCTGGACCGGGGGCCTGGTCCTGTTCCTGGCCAGCTGCGGCGCGGTCGCCCTGGTGATCTGGATGGGCCTGCGGCTGAGCCTGGCCGGGCCGATGAGCTTCGCCGAACGCCGTTTCCGCCTGATCGAGGCCTGGCCCCTGACCTATGGCCAGGGCTGGCGGCTGTTCGCCGTGGCGCTCTGCCTGGTCTCCATCATCCTGTTCATCCAGATGATCCTGGCCATTCTCGGCCAGGCGCTCGGCCTGAACGTTCCGATCGGCGGCGTCGACGGCCTGCGCGCCTTCCTCGCCGATCCCGCCGCCAACCTGGCGCGAGTGGGTCCGTCCCTGGTCGGCCTGCTGCTGATGCAGGTCCTGACCTCGGCCCTCAGCTTCACTATCTGGGCGGCGCCGTTCGCCGAGGTCTATCGCGAGCTCAAGGACGCCCGTCCCGCGCCGGCCAAGCCCGTCTAGAGCTCGCGGCGCAGCACCCGGGCGAACTGGTCCGGGTCGACATTGGCGCCGGACAGCACCAGGCCGACGGTCGCGCCGGCCTTGGCCTGGGCGATCTTGCCGGCGAGCAGGGCGGCCAGTCCCACCGAGCCGCCGGGCTCCAGCACCAGCTTCAGGGTCGAGAAGGCGTAGCGCATCGCCTCGGCCACCTCGGCGTCGTCCACGACGGCGATGTCGGCCAGGGTCTTCTGCAGGATGGGGAAGGTCAGCTCGCCCGGCGCCGGGCTCTCCAGCGCGTCGCACAGCGACCGGGTGGTCGGCTTGAACACCTGGCGCGATCCGGCCTTCAGCGAGGCCAGCGTGTCGTCGAAGCCCTTCGGCTCCACGCCCACCGCGGCCGTCCCCGGCGACAAGGTCTTGATCGCCAGCGAGGTCCCGGCCATCAGCCCGCCGCCGCCCACGGGGGCGATCAGCAGGTCGAGGGTCGCGCCCAGGGCCTGGCTCTGGTGGAACAGCTCCAGCCCCACCGTCCCCTGGCCCGCGATGATGTGCGGGTCGTCGAAGGCCGGCACGACGGTCGAGCCGCGCTCGGCGGCGATGGCCGCGGCGATCGCCTCGCGGCTCTCGGTCAGGCGGTCGTAGAGCTTGATCTCGGCGCCGTAGCCGCGCGTCGCCTCGACCTTCACGGCCGGCGCGTCCGACGGCATGACGATCAGGGCCGGCATGCCCAGCAGGTTGGCCGCCAGCGCCACGCCCTGGGCGTGGTTGCCCGACGAGAACGCCACCACGCCGCGCTTGCGCTCGGCCGGCGACAGCTGGACCAGGCGGTTATAGGCGCCGCGGAACTTGAACGCACCCACCCGCTGCAGGCTCTCGGGTTTGATCAGCACCCGCAGGCCCAGCCGGTCGTTCAGCGCCGGGCTTTCGATCAGCGGCGTGCGCACCGCGTGGCCGGCCAGCCGCGCGGCGGCCTCCTCGATATGGGCGAACTCGACGGCGCTCATCCCGCGACTCCTACTTTGCGAAAACCATGGCGTCGTCGGCGAAGGCCTTGAACTCCAGCGCGTTGCCCGACGGGTCGAGGAAGAACAGCGTCGCCTGCTCGCCCGGCTCGCCCTTGAAGCGGATCTGCGGCTCGATGACGAACTTGGTCCCGGCGGCCTTCAGCCTGGCCGCCATCTCGTCCCACTGGGGCAGGGTCAGGATGGCCCCGAAGTGGCGCACCGGCACCTGCTCGCCGTCTACGGAACTGGTGTTCCGGTGTCCCGCCTCGTCCGGCGACAGGTGGGCCACGATCTGGTGGCCGTAGAAGTCGAAGTCGATCCAGTCCTCGCTCGACCGGCCCTCGGGACAGCCCAGCAGCCCGCCATAGAAGGCGCGCGCCTCGGCCAGGTCGCGGACGGGGAAGGCGAGGTGGAAGCGGGGCAGGTCCATGCCATGCCTCTTAACCCCGGGTCCGGGGCCGGGGAAGGGCTTGACGGGGCGGCCCGCCCAAGGTCTAAGCCGAACGAACACGACCGAGGCGCCTGCGGGCCCCGTCGCGGTTCCTAAAATCGATCAAGTCCGCACGCCGAGCCCTGTCGAAGGGCGTGCAGGACCCGCGCGGCAGGCCGGGAGATCGTATCTGCATGGGCAATGTGACGGTGATCGGCGCCCAGTGGGGCGATGAGGGCAAGGGCAAGCTGGTCGACTGGCTGTCCAACCGCGCCGACGTGGTGGTGCGCTTCCAGGGTGGCCACAACGCCGGCCATACCCTGGTGGTCGGCAACCAGGTCTACAAGCTCAGCCTGCTCCCCTCCGGCGTGGTCCAGGGCAAGCTGTCGGTGATCGGCAACGGCGTGGTGGTCGACCCCTGGCACCTGCTGGAAGAGATGGCCAAGCTCGGCGCCCAGGGGGTTCAGATCAGTCCCGATCTCCTGGTCCTGGCCGACAACGCCTGCCTGATCCTGCCCCTGCACCGCGACCTCGACCAGGCCCGCGAGGCGGCGGCGGTCAACAAGATCGGCACCACCGGTCGCGGCATCGGCCCGGCCTACGAGGACAAGGTCGGCCGCCGGGCGATCCGGGTCGACGACCTGCGCGACCGCGATGCTCTCGAAGCCAAGATCGACCGCCTGCTGGCCCACCACACCCCCCTGCGCCGCGGCCTCGGCCTGCCCGAGTACGACGGCGCCCAGCTGCTCGCCGCCCTGGAGGAGATCGCGCCCAAGATCCTGCCGTTCGCCCAGCCGGCCTGGAAGCTGCTGGACGGGGTGGTGAAGTCCGGCAAGCGCGTGCTGTTCGAAGGCGCCCAGGGCGCCCTGCTCGACGTCGACCACGGCACCTATCCCTATGTGACCTCGTCCAACACCGTGGCCGGCCAGGCCGCCGCGGGTTCGGGCCTGGGACCCAAGGGGCCGGGCTTCATCCTGGGCATCGTCAAGGCCTACACCACCCGCGTCGGCGAGGGCCCGTTCCCGACCGAGCTCAACGACGAAATCGGCCAGCATCTCGGCACGGTGGGCAAGGAGTTCGGCGTCGTCACCGGTCGCCCGCGGCGCTGCGGCTGGTTCGACGCCGTGCTGGTGCGCCAGTCGGTGGCGCTGAACGGCATCGACGGGATCGCGCTGACCAAGCTCGACATCCTCGACGGCCTGCCCAAGCTCAAGATCTGCGTCGGCTACAGGCTGCGCGGCGAAATCCTCGACCACCTGCCCGCCGGCCTGAAGGATCAGTCGGCCCTGGAGCCGGTCTACGAGGAGCTGGAAGGCTGGACCGAGAGCACGGCGGGCGCCACGTCGTGGAAGGACCTGCCGGCCAATGCGGTGAAGTACGTGCGCCGGGTGGAGGAGCTGATCGGCGCGCCCGCCGCCATGGTTTCCACCAGCCCCCAGCGCGACGACACCATCATGGTGCGCGACCCGTTTCAGGACTGACACAAGCGGCCGGACGTAAGGCGATCTTTACCGTCCGGCCTGTAGCCTCCGGGGTCGAATCTCGCCCCCGGAGACGCCGTGTTCAACGACGACCACAAGCTCGCACAGCGCATGGCTCCCATGCTGCAGAAGGTGCTGGTCGTCGATCCCAGCGCCGCGAGCGCGCGCATGCTGGGCGAGCTGATGCGCAACATCACCCAGAGCCAGATCTACACCGCCACCAGCAACGGCAAGGGCATGGTGGTGGCCGAGCAGGTCGATCCGCAGATCATCTTCTGCGAGCTCAGCGGCGACAATGTCGACGGCGTGGCCTTCGCCCGTGAGATCCGGCGCAGCCATCTGAACTGCCGCCAGGCGCCGATCATCGTCGCCACGGCCACGGCCACGGCCGGCGGCATCCTGGCCGCCCGCGACGCCGGCGTGCACGAGTTCCTGCGCAAGCCCTACACCGCCAAGGACCTGCTGCGCCGGCTCGAGGCGGTCACGCTGCGTCCGCGCGACTGGATCGAGGCGGTCGCCTATATCGGCCCTGACCGCCGCCGCTTCAATTCCGGCGACTATACCGGCCCGCTGAAGCGCCGCTCCGACGCCAAGACCCCGGACGCCGCGCGCATCCTGCAGGCGCTGAAGATCATCAAGTCGGCGATCCTGGCCATCGACAGCGACCCTAGCCAGGCCCTGCGCGCGATGAAGGCCCAGGCCGCGGACCTGCAGACCGCCGCCCTGGCCGTCGGCGACGCCAAGCTGGCGGCCGCGGCGTCCGACTTCCACCTCTATCTCGCCAACGCCACCGAGCTCGGCGTCATGGTGCCGGCGGAAGCTTTGCAGCAAGCTGGACCGTTGTTGCGCCTGCTACCCAAAGATGATCCGGCGCCCAGGGCGAAGGTTGGCTGATCGTTGTTGACGACAGTTCGTTGAACGCGATCTTAATTCTTCATAACTTACTCGCAGGGCGGGCGACCGCCCTTTCAACTCGTACCGAGGGGATGTTACTCAACATTCGAATACAGACAGGACCGTCTGTTTCGCTGGGGGGTAACATGAAGAAATCTATGATGGTGGCGGCTGCGTCCGCCTTTGGCCTCGCAATGGCGGCGGGCGCCGCGCATGCGACGCCGAGCGTCTCGCTGGTCGGGACCTGCAATATCAGTGTCGAATACTGCCTCTTCGACGGCAATGTGGCGGGTGACGCCAGCTCGCCGCTGATCGACGCCGCCTATAACGGGCAGTCGCCGACCCCGTCGCCGCTCCTGGAC
>CAMFHW010000203.1 GCA_945952175.1 uncultured Phenylobacterium sp.
CCGCAGATCATCGAAGAGGCCAGCAGGCGCTCCCGAATGGAATTGGTTTTCAAGGTCTAGATCCTCCAGCGTTGCCCCGGGCAGGGCCGACTGCGCCCAGACATCCCCCTCCCCGGGGTTCGCCTTCAGCGCGTGTAACAGCAGGGTTACGAGGCTGTTCGCGAGCCGGTCAATCTCGATTGATCGAGTTCAATGTTGGAGACGCCAATCTGTCGCATTTGCGCCACATGGCCGCAGGCGTTCCAGACTTGAAATAAATAGCTAAGCCTTTTTCGTGCGTTACGGGGATAGTTACGGGGGAAAGGAAAACCATGTTCGACGAGCGTGCTTGGTCAATGCCGCCGCGCGCCCTGAAAATTGGGAGATTTCGGCGCTTCAACCTCACCACCTGCGGTGGTCGTGTAACAGGCCGTAGCGACTTAACTCATCACAACAGCAATCGTTCCCACAGATAATTTGATTTCATGATTGCAAGCGAAGACGGGTTGGAGGCCTGGAGACCGCGCTCGCGACCCCGCCGCCAAAATCGGGCCGCCAAAATCGCGCCACAAGCGCGCGCGCCGCAAATATGGCCACCCTGCGTTACGCCGCGCCCCGCGCGGGAATCGGCCCGGGATCCGGAACGCGCGCGGCGCTCCGTCTCGGTCGCCCCGCGCGCGCGATCAGCCTCCCAGCGCCTCGCGAACGAGGTTCGCGGCCAGGGCCAGCATGACGACGCCGATGCCCAGGTCGAGACCACGCCAGGCGTTCGGCCGCGCGAACAGCGGCGCCAGGAACCGCGCCCCGAATCCGAGCGACGAGAACCAGACGAAACTCGCCATCACCGCGCCGGCCATGAACAGCGGCCGCTCGGCGCGCGGGAGGCTCGCGCCCACCGCCCCCATCAGCATCACCGTGTCGATATAGACGTGCGGATTGAGGAACGTGAACGCCGCCGTCCCCGCCAGCGCCGCCCCCAGGCTCATCACCGCCTGGGGACCGACCGTCATCGCCGCCGGGCTCGCCGCCCGCTGCAGGGCCGAGGCGCCGTACCAGCCGAGAAAGGCCGCCCCGCCAAGCCGTAGGGCCATCGCCAGGCCGGGCGCCAGGGCCAGCACCGCACCCAACCCGCTGACGCCCGCCACGATCAGCACCGCGTCGGCGCAGGCGCAGAACAGCACGATCTGCGGCACGTGCTCGCGCTTCAGTCCCTGGCGCAGGACGAACATGTTCTGGGCCCCGATCGCGACGATCAGGCCAGCGGACAGGGCGAAGCCCTTGGCGAAGGCGGAAAGCAGGATGGCGTTCATGGCCGCTTGATGTGGCGGCCGCCAGATGTAGTCTAGCTAATCTATCTAATCTCGCTTTAGCCAACCTAATGCTCGACTACGCTTCCCTCGCCGCCGTCGCCGCCGTCGCCCGCGAGGGCAGTTTCGAGAAGGCCGCGCAGGCCCTCGGCGTCACGCCCTCAGCCGTCTCCCAGCGGGTGAAGGGCCTGGAGGAGCGGATCGGCGCCATCCTGCTCACCCGGGGCGTTCCCTGCCGTCCTACCGCCATCGGCGCCAAGCTGTGCGCGCATGTCGAACAGGTGCGCCTGCTCGAGGGCCAGGTCGTCCAGGACCTCCCCGGCCTCGCCGCATCGGCGCCCCGGCCGTCTGCGGTCCGCATCGCGGTCAACTCCGACAGCCTCAGCACCTGGTTCCCGCAGGCCGCCGCGGCGTTCGCCGAAACGAGCGGCGCCACCCTCGACCTGGTGCTCGAGGACGAGGCCCACACCGCCGACCGGCTCAAGTCGGGCGAGGTGCTCGCGGCGGTCACCGCCGATCCCGCGCCCGCCCCCGGCTGCCGCGCCTATCCGCTGGGTGCGCTGGACTACATGGCGCTGGCCTCCCCTGCCTTCCTGGCTCGCCATTTCCCGGGCGGGGTCGACGCCGAGCGGCTGCGCACCGCGCCGATCCTGCGCTTCGACCGCCGCGACCAGCTCCAGGCGCGCTGGGCGCAGGAAGCCTGGAACGTGAAGATCTCGCCGCCCACCCACTGGACGCCGTCCACCCCCGGCATGTTGGACCTGACGCTCGCCGGCCTGGGCTGGGCCATGGCGCCCGTCTCCATGGCCGCGCCGCACCTGGCCTCGGGCCGGCTGGTCGAGCTCGCCCCGAACCTGCGCCTCACCGTCACGCTCTACTGGCAGCGCACCCGCCTCGCCGCCCAGCTCCTCGATCGCCTCACCGAAGCCGTGCGATCCACCGCCCGGCGCGAGCTGAGCCCAAGCTAATTCGGGGACAGGTTGACTATTTCGCCTCGCGATCTTCGGCCTTCGACGGGCGGACCGAGGGCGAAATAGTCAACCTGTCCCCGAACTAGGCCGCCGCCGCCCGCTGGCGAGCGCTCGCATTCAGCAATCTGAACGTCATGGCCGGGCTTGTCCCGGCCGTGACGTCGAGAGGAAGCCGCCCCTAGAGCGGGATGTTGTCGTGCTTCTTCCAGGGGTTCGACAGTTCCTTGCCGCGCAGGTTCTTCAGCGCCCGGGCGATGCGCCGGCGCGTCGAGTGCGGCTTGATCACGTCGTCGATAAAGCCCCGGCTCGCGGCCACGAACGGATTGGCGAAGCGGTTCTTGTAGTCGGCCTCGCGCGCCGCGATCGCCTCGGGATCGCCGATCTCGGAGCGGAAGATGATCTCCACCGCCCCCTTCGAGCCCATCACCGCGATCTCGGCCGACGGCCAGGCATAGTTGATGTCGCCGCGGATGTGCTTGGAACTCATCACGTCATAGGCGCCGCCATAGGCCTTGCGGGTGATCAGGGTCACCTTCGGCACCGTGGCCTCGGCATAGGCGAACAGCAGCTTCGCGCCGTGGCGGATCAGCCCGCCCTGCTCCTGCTTGGTGCCCGGCATGAAGCCCGGCACGTCGACGAAGGTCACCAGCGGGATCTCGAAGGCGTCGCAGAAGCGGACGAACCGCGCCGCCTTGCGCGAGGAATCGATGTCGAGCACGCCCGCCAGCACCTGCGGCTGGTTCGCCACCACGCCGACGGTCGCCCCGTCGATGCGCCCGAAGCCGACCACGATGTTCTTGGCGTAGTCCGGCGAAATCTCGAAGAAATCCGCCTCGTCCACGACCTTGGTGATCAGCTCCTTCATGTCGTAGGGCTTGTTCGGATTGGCCGGCACCAGGGTGTCCAGGCTCATCTCCTCCCGCGTCGGGTCGTCGAAGCTGTCGCGCATCGGCGCGGGCTCGCGGTTCGACGAGGGCAGGAAGTCGATCAGGCGGCGCACCTGGGTCAGGGCCTCGAGGTCGTTCTCGAACGCCCCGTCCGCCACGCCCGACTTCAGCGCATGGACGCGATAGCCGCCCAGTTCCTCGTGGCTGACATCCTCGTGGGTGACCGTCTTCACCACGTCGGGGCCGGTCACGTACATGTAGCTCGTGTCCTTCACCATGAAGATGAAGTCGGTCATGGCCGGCGAATAGACGTCGCCGCCCGCGCACGGGCCCATGATCACGCTGATCTGCGGGATGACGCCGCTGGCGAGTGTGTTCTGCAGGAAGATGTCGGCATAGCCGGCCAGGCTGTCGACGCCCTCCTGGATGCGCGCGCCACCGGCGTCGAACAGGCCGATGATGGGCGCGCCCACCTTCATCGCCTGCTCCTGCACCTTGACGATCTTCTGGGCGTGGGCGGATGAAAGAGAGCCGCCGAACACCGTGAAATCCTTGGAGAACACGAAGACCACGCGGCCGTTGATCGTGCCCCAGCCGGTGACTACGCCGTCGCCCGGCACCTTCTGGTCGGCCATGCCGAAGTCGGTGGCCCGGTGCTCGACGAACATGTCGAACTCCTCGAAGGAGCCGGCGTCCAGCAGCAGGTCCAGGCGCTCGCGGGCGGTCAGCTTGCCCTTGGCGTGCTGGCTGGCGATGCGGCGCTCGCCGCCGCCCTGGCGGGCTTCTTCGCGGCGCCGCTCCAGCTCTTCCAGGATGTGCTTCACAGAAAACCCTTCCGACACGTCAAAACTCAAAGCGCAGGCGTAGTCGGCGCGGGCGGAGCGCGCAAGTTCACCGGGCGTCAGGCCGCACCGCCGGCAGGGCTGACAGCGCCGTCGCCGCATGGTCCAGAAACGCCCGCACCCGAGCCGGGATCAGCCGCGCGCTGGGGATCACCAGGTGCACCGGAACGGGTTGCGGCTCGAAGTCGCGCAACAGCCGCGCCAGCCGCCCGGCCGCGATGTCGTCCGCCGCCTGATAGCTCAGCGGCCGCGACACCCCATGCCCAGCCAGCACCGCCGCCAGGCAGGCGTCGACGTCGCTGACCGTCAGCCGCGGCGCGATCCGCACAGCGAACTCCCGCCCGTCGCCGCCGCGATAGCGCCATTCCGACAGCGGCGTGCGGCCGCTCGCCAGCACCAGCTCGTGCTTCGCCAGGTCGGCGGGCGTCTGCGGCGTCCCCATCCGCGCCAGATAGTCCGGCGAGGCCACGGTCAGGGGCCGCACCTCGCCGACCTTGCGCACGATCAGGCTGGAATCCGCCAGCGGCCCGATCCGCACCGCGACGTCGAGCCCTTCGTCGATCAGGTCGAGATTGCGGTCCGAGAGCAGCAGGTCGATCGTCACCCCGGGATGGTCGTCCAGGAAGGCCGTCACCACCGGCGTCACATGCCGGCGGCCGAACACGATGGGGGCCGTCACGGTGATCCGGCCGCGCAGGGGCGCGTCCTGCGGCTCGGCGCTCACCGCGGTGTCGTAGTCGGCCAAGAGGCGGCGCGCCCGCTCGGCCAGGGCCCGGCCCGCCTCGGTTGCCGCCAGCTTGCGCGTCGTCCGCTCGACAAGCCGCACCCCGGCCCGCGCTTCCAGCGCCGCGAGCGATCGGGTCACCGAGGCCGGAGAGCGTCGCAGCCGCCGCGCCGCCCGCGCCAGGCCACCGGCGTCCAGGATGGTCACGAACACCGACAGCTCGTCGAGGCGGTCCATCCATCATTCCGGATGTTGCAATGGTGATTTGCGAAACTACCCAATTCCGTTCGTGAGCCGCAAGGCATACCTCGAACCGTGAGGAGATGCCGCCATGATGCACCCCCAGTTCGCTTTCCACGCCGGTGAGCTCGAGGCCCAGCGCCGCGCCGGCGGCGGGCCCGGCGGTCATGGCATCCGCGAGTCGATGCCCGACCAGCACCGGGAATTCTTCGAGCACCTGCCCTATGCGGTCATCGCCGGCCTCGACATGGAGGGCCGACCCACCGCCACCATGGTCTCCGGCCCGCCCGGCTTCATCGGCGCGCCCAACCCTCTGACCCTGTCGATCGTCGCGGCCATCGACCCGCAAGACCCGGCCGCCGCCTGCCTCGTGCCGGGCGCGCCCTATGGCCTCATCGGCATCGACTTCGCCACACGCCGCCGCAATCGCGCGAACGGCCGCGTCGCCGCCCTCACCCGCGCCGGCTACTGGCTGGTGGTCGACCAGAGCTTTGGCAACTGCCCGCAATACATCCAGCAGCGCACCGTCGAAGCGGTCGAGCGCACACCGGGTCCGTTCGAACAGCTCTCGAGCGTCGACGCCGAGGCCGCCCGGGCGATCGCCGCCGCCGACACCGCCTTCGTCGCCACGGCCGCCTCCGGTCCCAACGGCGGGATCGACGCCTCCCACCGTGGCGGCCGTCCGGGCTTCATGAAGGTCGAGGGCGATACGATCACGATCCCCGACTTCCGCGGCAACCGCTACTTCAACACCCTCGGCAACATGCTGGCCTGGCCCCAGGCCGCCCTGCTGGTCCCCGACTTCGAGACCGGCGACCTCCTGCACCTGCAGGGCGCGACCGAGGTCCTCTGGGACGCCGACGCCGAGACCACCGGCTTCAAGGGCGCCCAGCGCATGTGGCGCCTGACGGTCGATCGCGCCTGGCGCCGCAAGGCCGCCATCCCGCTCCGCTGGACCTATGTCTCGGAGAGCCCGGTCAACGCCGCGACCGGAACCTGGGCGGAGGCGGCGTAGCCCCATCCATGACGTCATGGCCGGGCCTGTCCCGGCCACCCATGATCTCCGAGTCCGGAGGCGATCCAGGAGCGCCGCGCGTATGGGTCGCCGGGACGGCCCGGCGATGACCGCCGGATGGGATCAGTCCAGCGCCCGGAACCACCGCTCCAGCATCCGCGCCTCGCCGAGCAGCCGCGCCGTCCGCTCGGCCGCCTCCTCGTCGATGCCCCACTTCTCTTCCTGGAACGCCTCGTCGACCCGCGACAGCGCGTGCGCCTGCTCGCCACTCAGCCAGCCGCGCTGCAGGGCGAGCGCCAGGATCGCCGAGCCGAACAGGGCCGCGCCGAAGGCCAGGCCCGCCAGGCCGAAGTCGTCGCTCTCCAGGGCCAGCGCCTTCACCCGCGCCAGGGTCGTCTCGGGCTGGGCCTGATGGCGGATGCCCACGGCGCGCACGAAGGCCAGCGCGATCTCCCGTTCGGCCCGCTCCAGCACCGGACCCCAGTGCGCCTCCTGGCGCTGGACCAGGGCCTCAGGCGCCTCGGCGAAATAGCAGAGCAGGTCCGAACCGGCATATTGCGCGAACTGGTCGGCGGTGGCCTCGCGCGCCGCCGGGATCGCCTCCAGGGCGGTGAAGGCCAGCCGCGTGGCGTCCATCGCGGCCATCTCGATGAACTCGCCCTGCGCCGCCCATTCCTCCGCGACCAGTTGGGCCAGGGGCAGGGTCGGCGCCGTCAGCTTGGTTCCCCGCGCCGAGCGGGGGCTGCGGCCGTCCAGCAGCACGTCGAACCCACCCTCGCCGGCCTTGGCCTCCGCGGCCTTGTAGAACCGCTTCACCTTCTCGCCGGGTTCGTGGAAACCTTTTTGCACGTCAACTCGCTCCCGCCCGCGACGGATGCGGGCCTCAGGGCCGTGCAAATGAGCGCTGGGACGGAAATACGCAAGGAGGCGCAAGCCGTGGCCGATCGCGATCTGGACGCCGCCATCGCCGTCACCCGCTTCGGGCTGGGCGCCAAGCCCGGCGAGCTCGCCCAGGTGCGCTCCGATCCGCGCGGCTGGCTCAAGGCCCAGGTCCGCGCGCAGGGCGCCGACCAGCCCCAGACCGACGGCGCCAGCGCCCAGCAGCGCTTCGCCGAGTACCGCAGCTTCGAGAAGGACCGCCAGGCCGAGCGCAAGGCGCAGGCGGCGGCCAACGCCGACAAGCCCGCCGCGGGCGACGCGGCCGCGCCCGACAAGGTCCCGGACGCCCGCGACCCCGTGAAGATGGCCCAGCGCATGCTGCGCGACGAGACCGGCGCCGACTTCACCGCCCGCGTCCAGCTCGCCTCCACCACCGACGCCTCGTTCCGCGAGCGCTGGGCGTTGTTCTGGGCCAACCACTTTACGGTCAGCGCCAACAAGCTGGTCACCGCCACCGTGGTCGGGCCCTTCGAGCAGGAGGCGATCCGCCCCCACGTATTCGGGCCCTTCGTCGACC
>CAMFHW010000204.1 GCA_945952175.1 uncultured Phenylobacterium sp.
GCCTTGAATCACGCTTCGACCCAAACCGGAATCCCTAGAGTCCACAGATCCTAGGCCGCAGCGCGGGGGGCTTCGTCGCTGCTGTAGCTTTCCTCGTCCCAGAGCGCGTCCCACTCGGCCCAGCGGCTGGCGGCGTCGCGGACCCGGGCGTCGTCGCGCACCTGGACCACCTCGCCCTGGGCCTCGTCCCAGACCACGGTCAGGTCGGCCAGGCGGTAGTCGCCATAGGCCAGGCGGCCCTGGAGCTGCAGCTGCTCGATCATGGCGTGGCTGACGCGCAGCCGGCGGCGGCCGTTGGCCAGGGGCGTGTGTTCGTCGGCGTGGGTGATCACCTGCTCGATCATGTCGGCGGTGGCGTTGCGGACGGGGCGGCGGGCGTCGAACAGGAACAGCGGCTCCTGGCGGACCGGGCGGGGGCGGCGGAACTGGGACACGTTGGGCACGGGCGGCTCCTTTCGTTTCGACAAATCCACGCTAGGCTGGCGGTACGTCAAAAACGGGCGTACGTTTTTACTCTGTTCTCGTTTTGCAGCAGGAGGGCCGGCTTTGCGGCATGAGAAGGCGGCGCGTCTCTTGGAGTTGGCCCGACTTCTGGCGTCTTCCGCCGAAGGTAAGACGCTCGACGAGATCGCAGGTTCCATGGGGGTGAGCCGGCGCACGGCCGAGCGCATGCGCGACGCGGTGCGCGAGGCCTTCCCGCAGATGGAGGAGGTTCCCGATCCGCCGACCGTGCGGTTCCGCATCTCCACCGGCCTCGACGGCATCTTCCAGGCGCCGACCGCCGACGAGTTCGCCGCTCTGCGGGCCGCCGCGGACACCTTCCGCAAGGCGGGCGCCGGGGCGCGGGCCAATGCGCTGGCCAGCCTGGAGCAGAAGGTGCTGTCGGCGGTCCGCGCCGGGGTGCGGCGCAAGCTCGCCCCGGACATGGAGGCCCTGCTGGAGGCCGAGGCCATGGCCATCCACGCCGGTCCGCGTCCCTTCGAGGACGAGCAGGTCCTGGGCTGCGTGCGCGAGGCGATCATGTCGCTGCGCAGGCTGCGCTTCAAATACGACGGGGGTACGACTCCCGGCCGCGAGCGGGAGGTGACACCCTTCGGCCTGCTGTTCGGCCGCTCGAACTACCTCTTGGGCGCGGAGGGCCATTCCACCGAGCCGCGAACATGGCGGCTGGACCGCATCCGCGACATCATGGTGAGCCCGATGCCCGGCGCGCGCCCGGCCGAGTTCACCCTGCAGGAATTCGTCGAGCGCAGCTTCGGCATCTACCAGGACGCGGTCGAGGAGGTGATCCTGCGCATCCATCCGCACGGAGCGGAGGAGGCCATGGGCTGGCGGTTCCACCCGACCCAGCAGCTGGAGCCCCAGCCGGACGGCTCGGTGATCGCCACCTTCCGGGCCGGCGGCATGCGCGAACTGGCCTGGCACCTGTTCACCTGGGGCGACAAGCTGGAGATCGTCGCGCCCGAGCGGCTGAAGCACATGATGCGCTCAGAGCTCGCTCTTGCAGTGAAGGCGCATGGGGCGGTTTGAAGCCCTCACCTTACCTCTCCCGCGAGCGGAACCGCTGCGCGGTTCGGCATCGCAGAGCCCATTCCTCTTCCCCTTGAGGGGGAGAGGTTAGGTGAGGGGGAAATCCCGCACCTATGAGGAGAAACCCGCGGCCTAGGCGTGGAGGGCCGTCTCGGTGGCCTCGATCTCCTCGCGGATCCAGTCGTGGCCGTTGGCGGACAGGACGCCGTCGAGGGCCGAGATGTGGACCCGCAGGCGTTCGCGGATCTCGGGATCCACGTCGGTGCGGGTGGCCATCCACTTGGCGATCAGGTGCAGACCGAAAGCGCTGTGCAGCGCCAGCTTCTGCAATTGGTCGTCGGGCAAACGCATGCGTCCTCCTCGGCCGGTCAGGCCTGTTCGTACTTGAAGCTAACGCGCAGACGGGTGCGATAGCTCTCGACGCGGCCGTCGGAGGTGAGCGTGATGTCCTGCTCGACCACCTCGGCGACGCGCAGGTCGCGAAGGGATCCCCCGGCGGCTTCGAGCGCGGTCCTGGCCGCATCCTCCCAACCGGTGGTGCTGGTTCCGATGATCTCGGTGACGCGATAGACGCTCATATCGGGCTCCTCCGTCCACGGTGGCCGCCCCCGAAACCGTAGCAGGCGCGCGGTTGGCCCGAAGGTCAAGCCAGCTGCGCGCGCTTCAGGTCTTCATCGCCTTCAGCACAGCGTCCGGCCGGATCGGCAGGTGGCGGACGCGGGCGCCGCAGGCGGCGAAGATCGCATTGCCGATGGCCGGCCCCACGACCGTCGTCGCCGGCTCGCCCAGGCCCACCGGGACCTCCGGGCTGTCGACGAACTCGATGTGGAGATCGGGCACGTCGGACATCCTGAGCGGCGTGTAGGCGTCGAGATTGGTTTCCTGGATCTGGCCGTCGGCGAAGGAGGCGCCTTCGAACAGGGCCAGGCTCATGCCCCAGAGCGCCGCGCCCTCCATCTGGGCCAGCGCCCCGTCGGGATGGACGATGGCGCCGGCGTCGACCACCAGGGTCAGCTTCTCGACCTTGGCCTCGCCGGTCTTGCGATCGACCTTCACGCGCGCGGCGCAGGCGATCCAGGTCGGCATGTCGCGTTCCTGGCCGAAGGTGGTGGCGAGGCCGAGGCCTGTCCCGGCCGGCAGCTTGCCGCCCCAGCCCGCGGCCTTGGCGCAGCGGGCCAGCACGGCGGCCTGGCGCTTGGCGCCGCCCATGGCGCTGGGCGGGCCTCCGGCGTTGCGGCCGGCGCCGTCGAGCAGCTTGAGGCGGAAGGCCAGCGGATCGACGCCCTGGGCGTGGGCGGCCTCGTCCATGAAGCTCTCCACCGCCCAGTTGGTCCAGCCGGGCCCGACCGAGCGCAGCCAGCCCGGCCGGAAGGCGCGGTTGGCCAGGTCGTTCGAGATGGCCCGCACCCGATGGGCGCCCACCGTGTACCAGTGGTTCGCGCCGTTGATCGCAAACGGGTCGTAGGCGACGCCGTTGGCGCCCTTGGGCATGAAGAAGGGCGCCATGACCTCGGTGGGCCAGCCGGCACAGGCGGCGTGATCCATCGCCGCGACCCGGCCGCCGTCGCCGAACGCCATGCGTACGGTCTGGACCGACGGCGAGCGGAACGAGTCGAAGCGGATGTCGTCGGCGCGGGTGAAGACCAGCTTGACCGGCTTGCCGATCGCCTTGGCGGCCAGGGCCGCGGGCACGGCATAGTCCCCGTTCAGCCGCCGGCCGAAGCCGCCGCCGAGCAGGTAGGTCTTCATGACGATCTTGTCTTCCGGTCGCCCGAGCGCCTTGGACAGGGTCGGCAGGATCAGCGACTGCCATTGGTTGCCGGTGTGGATTTCGAAGACGCCGTCCTTCTCGAGCGCCAGGGCGTTCACCGGCTCCATCTGGAAGTGCAGGGCGCTGGCGGTGGTGTAGGTCGCCTCCAGGGTCGACTTGGCGGCCTTGAAGGCGTCATCCACGCCGGGATCGTCCACCACCGTGCCGCCGCTCTTCGGATCGGCGATCAGCTTGGCGGCATGGGCCTGCAAGTCGGCCTCGGAGACCTTGGCCGTGTCGCCATTGGTCCAGCTCACTTTCAGGGCTTCGCAGGCGCGGTCGGCGGCCACGAAGCTGTCGGCCAGGACCACGACCCAGCCGGGCACGGTGTTCGACGGATCGTCCAGCACCAGGTAGCGCTGGTAGCCCGGCACGGCCTTGGCGGCCGAGTCGTCCACCGAGACGACCTTCGATTCGTTGCGGGTCGGCGGGATCTTCGGCCGGGCATAGACCATTCCCGGGACCACGGCGTCGAGGCCGTAGACGCCCTGGCCGTTGGTCTTGGCGGGAATGTCGCGGGCGTGGGTGTCGTGGCCGATCAGCCGGCGGTCGGCCTTGGCCTTGATCGGCATGGCCTTCAGGTCGTCGGCGCTGAAGGTCCGCTTCAGCTCGCCCTTGGCGACGATCTGGCCGTAGGTGACGGACTTGCCGCCGGCGCTGACCACGCCCTTGCGGACGGTGCAGGCCTTGGGATCGGCGCCCAGCATCTTGGCGCCGGCCTCGGTCAGCGCGATTCGCCCGGCGGCGCCGGCTTGGCTCATCAACGGGTAGGACTGCCAGACCGACCAGGAGCCGCCGGTGACCATCAGCCCCCACTTGGGGTCGGAATCGACGTGGACGATGCGCACCTTGTCCCAGTCGGCTTCCAGTTCGTCGGCGACGATGCGGGCGATGGCGGTGCCGACGTGCTGGCCCATCTCGGCGCGGATCACGTTGACGGTGACGATCCCGTCGCGGTCGATGCCGTACCAGATGGTGGGCTCGAAGCCGGCGCCCGTGCTGGCGGGGCCGAGCGCCAGGGCCTGGGCGGCGGGCACGAAGCCGAACAGGGCGCCGCCGGCCGCGGCGGTGGCCAGGAAGCTTCTGCGCGAGAGGTCGGGAAGCGGCTTGTTCATGCCTTGGCCCTCGCCGTCTTGGCCGCCGGCTTGGCGGCGGGTTTGGGCGCCGACGCCAGCTTGATGGCCTTCTTGATCCGCACATAGGCCATGCAGCGGCAGAGGTTGCCGTTCATGGCCGCCTCGATGTCGGCGTCGCTCGGATGCGGGGTGGATTTCAGCAGGGCCGCGGCCTGCATGATCTGGCCGGACTGGCAGTAGCCGCACTGGGGCGCTTGGGCTTCCACCCAGGCCTTCTGCAACGGATGGCTCCCGCCGAGGCCCTCGATGGTGGTGACTTTCGAACCGGCGACCGCGCTGGCGGGGGTAAGGCACGAGCGGATGGCCTGACCGTCGACATGCACCGTGCAGGCGCCGCACTGGCCGATGCCGCAGCCGAACTTCGTGCCCTTCAGGCCGAGCTGGTCGCGGATCACCCACAGCAGTGGCGCGTCGTCCGGGCCCTCGACCTGAACGGTCCGCCCGTTGAGCTGGAAACTGGTCACGCCGCTTCCTCCCCTGCTGATTATGAGGGGAGGCTGCGCCCTTTTGCCGAAGCTTGTCTAGACCGTCTTCGCCTTGCGCCAGGTCCAGACGTAGAGCGCCAGGGAGACCACGGCGTAGCCGACGAAGGCCAGCAGGATGCCGGTCTTCTCGAAGTCGTCGCCGACGATCGAGAGTGGGGTCGGCTTGCCGGTCACGACGATCAGCAGGGCCAGCACCACGTTGAACAGGCCTTCGCCGACGATCAGGCCGGAAACGGTCAGCACCCCCAGGCCCTTGGCGACCTGGCCCCACGGGCGCGACTTGGCGAGGCGGTCGAAGGTCCAGCCGGCGACGGCGCCCACCACGGTCGGCAGGATCACGGTCGAGGGCAGGTAGATGGCGATGCCTACGGCCAGCGGCGGCAGGCTGAGGCGCAGGCCGTCGGCGCGGTTCTTGGTCGTGGCGCGCAGGGTCTCGTCGACCAGCACCATGGCCGCGCCGATCAGGCCGCCGATGGAGATCAGGCCCCAGGGCAGGTCGCCGCCGACCACGCCGGTGGCGATGGTGGAGATCAGGGTCGCCTGGGGCGCGGGCAGCGGGTTGGCCGCGATGCCGTGGGTGGCGCCGGCGAAGCCGTTGGCCTTGTTCAGCAGCTCCAGGATCGGCGGGATGACGGCGGAGCCGGCGACCACCCCGATCACCAGGGCGACCTGCTGGCGCCAGGGCGTCGCGCCCACGAGCTGGCCGGTCTTGAGGTCCTGCAGGTTGTCATTGGCGCTGACCGCCACGGCGATGAGGATGCCCGTGATCAGCAGGGAGAAGGCCACCAGCGGCTTCGGATCGCCGCCCTTGGCGACCGCGCCGGCGATGGCCACGGCGGTCAGCGAGGCGCCCAGCACGGCCAGGATCGCGACGCCGGAGACCGGGCTGTTGGACGAGCCGATCAGGCCGGCCATGTAGCCGCAGACCGCGGCGACCGCGAAGCCGATGACCACGATGTAGAGCACGCCGGCCGTGACCAGCGGCACGCCCAGCGGCGCCAGCGGGCCGCCGGAGATGAATTGCAGGATCAGCCAGGCGATCGGCAGGATGCAGGCCAGCGAGACCAGCCCGACCCAGGTGATCGGCATGTCGCGCTCTTCGATGGCCAGGCTGTCGGCCTCGCCCGCGCGGCGCTTGGTCTGGGCGGCGAAGGCGGCGGAGAGGCCGGCGCCGACTGGCGCGGCCAGCTTCAGCAGGGTCCAGATGGCGGCCACGCCGATGGCGCCGGCGCCCATGAAGCGGACCTGATGCTTCCAGACGCCCAGGGCGAAATCGGAAGCCGACGCGGTCGCGGCGGGATGCAGGCGGGTGAGGATCGGTACGGCGATGCCCCAGGCGATGATCACGCCGGCCAGCTGGGCGACGCCCACGGCTATGCCCATCAGGTGACCGGCGCCCAGCAGGGCCAGCGAGACCGAGCCGCCGAAGCCGGTGGCCGAGCCGGCCCCGAAGCGGAAGAAGGTCGCCACTTCGCCTGCGAACACCCGCATGCCCACCAGGGCGGCGACCCCGGCGGAGACCACCGAGCCGACGACGATGGCGACCAGGCCGGCCTTGCCCTCCTCGACCGCTTCGCTCTCCTGCCCGCGGGAGCCGGAGCCGACCTTCAGCACCTCGCCGGCGGCGACGCCTTCCGGATAGGGCAGGGGCGAATTGGTGACGAGCGCCCGGCGCAGCGGGATCGTGTACATCACCCCCAGCACGCCGCCGAGGGCGCAGATGCTGAAGGTGGTCCAGAAGGGGAAGCCGGTCCACCAGCCGATCATGACCAGGCCCGGCAGGACGAAGATCACCGAA
Source organism: uncultured Phenylobacterium sp. (assembly GCA_945952175.1). Taxonomy (GTDB): domain Bacteria; phylum Pseudomonadota; class Alphaproteobacteria; order Caulobacterales; family Caulobacteraceae; genus Phenylobacterium. The sequence goes on from CAMFHW010000204.1 coordinate 6,760, forward strand.
CTCATCGCCCCCGCGGCCGAAGCCACGGTCTGGACGATGTTGTTCTCCCAGATGGTCGAGTTCCTGAAGGCCCGCAGCAGGGCCATGGAGATGACCGCCGCGGGGATCGAGGAGGCGAAGGTCAGGCCGACCTTCAGGCCCAGATAGACGTTGGCCGCCGTGAAGACGAGGGTGATCAGCACCCCCAGGATCACGCCCCGGATCGTCAGTTCGACGCGGGAGGTGGAGGAGGCGGTCTGGGCGGCGGCGGCCATGCAGGGGTCCTGAACTTCACCGCAAGGGCGCGGTCCAGCCAGTTAGAGCCTCATGCCGCGGCCGGCTCAAGGGGGCGCGCCACAGAACCGACCCGATCGCCCGCTAGAGGGCGGCCGGCTTGGGGGGCCAGGCTCGCATCCTGTTCGCCGGAGACATTCTGTGCCCCCCTCCGACCCCTCCTCGCAAAATCCCTTCGCCCGCCCCAGTCCCTACGGCAACGTGCCGCCCGTGCGCCTCGCCGTTGCGCGGCCCGCCACCGTCCCGCGACCCCAGCCTCAGGCGCCGCCGCGCGCCGCCGCGAGTCCGGTCATCGTGTCGGGCTTCTCGGCGCCGCCGCCGCGTCCGCGCGCCAGCCC